>NZ_JBZAYE010000040.1:0-25053 GCF_058244205.1 Variovorax sp. 20P10.2.4 | reverse complement strand
GCTGAGCGCGCTGGCCTGCCTCGCGAACGTGGGCGGCAACCTCGCGGCCGGCCTGCTGCTGGCGCGCGGCACGCCGCGCTGGCGGCTGGTGGCGATCGCGACCGCCATCATGGGCATCGCCGCGCTCGGCATCTTCCTGCCGCTGCTGGCGGCGCTGCCGACCTTCGTGCTGTGCCTGCTGTTCTCGGGCGCCGGCGGGCTGCTGCCCGCGACCCTGCTGGCCTCGGCCGAACGGGCCGCGCCGGAGTCGCGGCTCGCTCCGCTCACGGTCGGCCTGCTGATGACCGGCAACAACGTCGGCCAGATGATCGGCCCGGTGCTGGTCGGCGGCGCGGTGGAGGCGCTGGGCTGGCCGGCCGCCGCCGCGATCGTGGCGCTCGCGAGCGTGGCGGGGCTGTGGGTGGCGATGGGGTTGCGGGGGGTGCGCTGAAAACGGGATCGGACAGCCGAACGCAGAAGGAAGTCAAAAGAAACGCAGAAGTCGCAGAGAAAACCCTTTTTGGTTTTCCTTCTGCGACTTCTGCGTAACCTTCGCGACCTCTGCGTTCGGCTGCCCGATCCCGCCTTCGACGGCCTCAAGCCAGCGTGTAGGCCGTCTTCACCGTGGTGAAGAACTCCTGCGCATAGCGCCCCTGCTCGCGCGGGCCGTAGCTCGAACCCTTGCGCCCGCCGAAGGGCACGTGGTAGTCCACGCCCGCGGTCGGCAGGTTCACCATCACCATGCCGGCCTGGCTGTGGCGCTTGAAGTGCGTGGCGTACTTCAGCGACGTGGTCGCGATGCCCGCCGACAGGCCGAACTCGGTGTCGTTGGCCGTGGCCAGCGCCTCCTCGTAGTTCTTCACGCGGATCACGCTCGCCACCGGGCCGAAGATCTCTTCCTTGTTGATGCGCATCGCCGCGGCCGATTCGCTGAACAGCGCGGGCGACATGTAGTAGCCGTCGGTGTCGAGCTTCAGGCGTTCGCCGCCAGCGGCCAGCACCGCGCCCTCGGCCTTGCCGATGTCGACGTACTCCAGGTCCTGCTCGAGCTGCGACTTCGAGGACACCGGACCCACGTCGGTGCCCTGCGCGAGCGCGTCGCCGACCTTGATCTTGGCCATGCGTTCCTTCATCGCCGCGATGAACTTCGGGTAGATGCCTTCGGTGACGATCAGCCGGCTCGAGGCCGTGCAGCGCTGGCCGGTCGAATAGAAGGCGCTCTGCGTGCTCAGCTCCACCGCCTGCGCGAGGTCGGCATCGTCGAGCACCACCTGCGGGTTCTTGCCGCCCATCTCGAGCTGCACCTTCTTGCCGTTCTTCACGCACTGCACCGCGATGTTGCGGCCCACGCCCACCGAGCCGGTGAAGCTGATCGCGTGGAGGCCCGGGTGGTTGACCAGCGCATCGCCGATCACGCTGCCGCGGCCCATCACGAGGTTGAACACGCCGGCCGGAATGCCCGAGCGGCTGATGATCTCGGCCAGCGCCCAGGCGCAGCCCGGCACCAGATCGGCGGGCTTGAGCACCACGCAGTTGCCGAAGGCCAGCGCGGGCGCGATCTTCCAGGCGGGAATGGCGATCGGGAAGTTCCACGGCGTGATCAGGCCGACCACGCCCACGGGCTCGCGCGTGATCTCCACGCCGATGTTGGGCCGCACCGAGGGCAGCAGCTCGCCCGACAGGCGCAGGCACTCGCCCGCGAAGAACTTGAAGATCTGGCCGGCGCGCGTGGCCTCGCCGATGCCTTCGGCCTTGGTCTTGCCTTCCTCGCGCGCGAGCAGCGTGCCGAGTTCCTCCTTGCGCGCGAGGATCTCGTTGCCGATCTTGTCGAGCGCGTCGGAGCGTGCCTGCACGCTGCCCGTGGCCCAGGCCGGGAAGGCGGCGGTGGCGGCGGCCACGGCCGCTTCGACATGGCTCGCGTCGCCTTGCGTGTAGTGGCCCAGCACGTCGCCGAGGTTGCTGGGGTTGACGTTGGGGCTGTAGCTCGCGCCGGCGCGCCATTCGCCGCCGATCAGGTTGTCGTGGTTCTGCATGGAATGCATCCTTGTTGCTGCGTAAAGAACGGAATGAGGGGTGAGGCCGGCGGTCTCAGCGGACCATGCAGGGCCGTTTGTTGTCGAAGCGCCAGTTGGGGATCAGGTACTGCATCGCCTGCGCATCATCGCGCGCGCCCAGGCCATGCTTCAAGTAGAGCGCGTGAGCTTTTTTGACTTCGTCCATGTCGAGCTCGACGCCGAGGCCGCCGCGCGTGGGCACCTTCACGAAACCACCCTCGATGCGCAGCGGCGCCTTCGTCAGGCGCTGGCCGTCCTGCCAGATCCAGTGCGTGTCGATGGCCGTGACCTTGCCCGGCGCCGCGGCCGCCACATGCGTGAACATGGCCAGCGAGACGTCGAAGTGGTTGTTCGAATGCGAGCCCCAGGTCAGGCCCCAGGCCTGGCACAGCTGGGCCACGCGCACCGAACCGGCCAGGGTCCAGAAGTGCGGGTCGGCCAGCGGGATGTCGACCGACTGCAGCGACAGGCTGTGGACCATCTCGCGCCAGTCGGTGGCGACCATGTTGGTGGCCGTGGGCAGGCCGGTGGCACGGCGGAACTCGGCCATCACCTCGCGGCCCGAGAACACGCCCTCGGCACCGCACGGGTCCTCGGCATAGGCCATCACGCCATGCAGGTCGCGGCACAGCCGCACCGCGTCGGCCAGCAGCCAGCCGCCGTTGGGATCGAGCGTGACGCGCGCCTGCGGAAAGCGCTCGTGCAGCGCGCGGATCGCCTCGACCTCCTCCTCGCCGCGCAGCACGCCGCCCTTGAGCTTGAAGTCGGTGAAGCCGTAGCGAGCGTGCGTGGCCTCGGCCAGGCGCACGATGGCCTCGGGCGTCATGGCCTCCTCGTGGCGCAGGCGGAACCAGTCGTTGTCGGCGCCGGGGTCGCTGTCGTAGGGCAGGTCGGTCTTCGCGCGGTCGCCCACGTAGAACAGGTAGCCGAGCATCTGCACCGCGTCGCGCTGCTGGCCCTCGCCGAGCAGCGCCGCCACCGGCACCTCGAGGAACTGGCCCAGCAGGTCGAGCAGCGCGGCCTCGACGGCCGTGACCGCATGGATGGTCACGCGCAGGTCGAAGGTCTGCAGGCCGCGCCCGCCGCTGTCGCGCGCGGCGAACTCGCGGCGCATGGCGTTGAGCACGGCGTTGTGGTTGCCGATGGGCTGGCCCACGACCAGCGCGCGCGCGTCCTCGAGCGTCTGGCGGATCTTCTCGCCGCCGGGCACCTCGCCCACGCCGGTGCGCCCGGCGCTGTCGGTGAGGATCAGCAGGTTGCGCGTGAAGAAGGGACCGTGCGCGCCGCTGAGGTTCATCAGCATGCTGTCGCGGCCCGCGACCGGGATCACCTGCATCTCGGTGATGACGGGGGTGGAGGAACGGGAGTCCGGGAGCGTCATGGCTTTGGCGTCGGTTCTGAAGGCTGCGGGCCCGCGGGGCCCTTGTCAATCGGCGTGATCAATCGGCGGTGATGTGCCGGGTGTCGATCAGGGTCTTCCAGCGCGTCCATTCGCGCGCCTGGAAGGCGGTGAATTCCTCGGGCGTGCTCGCGACGATCTCGAGGCCCTGCTCGAGCATGCGCTTCTTCGTCTCGGGATCCTGCATCGCGGCCACCACGGCATCGGCCAGCTTCTTCTTCGTGGCCGGCGGCAGTCCGCGCGGCGCGGCCACGCCCTGCCACGAATAGACCTCGGCGCCCTTCACGCCGGCCTCGGCCAGCGTGGGCACATCGGGCAACACGGGCGAGCGCTTGTCGCCCGTGACGGCGATGGCGCGCAGCTTGCCGGCGCGGATGTGCGGCAGCACGGCATTGACGTTCTGGAACGAGAAGTCGACCTGGTTGCCGAGCAGGTCGTTGACCGCCGGCGCGCCGCCCTTGTAGGGCACGTGAACGCCCTCGGTCTTCGTCTGCTGCCAGAACAGCTCGGCCGACAGGTGATCGGAGGAGCCGTTGCCCGAGCTCGCGAACGAGACCTTGCCCGGCGTCTTGCGCAGCAGCGCGAGCACCTCGTCGACCGTCTTCTCGGGCCGCGCGACATTGGCCACCAGCACGTTGGGCGCCTGCACCGGCACGCTGATGTAGTCGAAGTCCTTGGTCGCGTCGTAGGGCACGCTCTTCTGCAGGTGCGGCGTGACCACGAAGGCGCCGAGCGAGGACACCAGCAGGGTGTAGCCGTCGGGCGCGGCGCGCTTGACGAAGCCGGTGCCGATGGTGCCGGTGGCACCGGGCCGGTTGTCGACCACGAAGCTGCCGCCGAGCTTCGTCTGCAGCTGCAGCGCCAGCGCGCGCGCCACCATGTCGGTGGAGCCGCCCGCGGGGAACGGCACGATGACGGTCACGGGCTTCTGCAGCGGCCAGTCACCCTGTGCGGACGTGGCCATCGGCAGCCAGGCCGCACCGGCCAGGCCGACCAGGCCGACCAGGCCGGCCGCGAGCAATGCTCTGCGCTTCATGCGTGCCGTCCGCAAATCAGGAAGCGCGCACGGCCTGGCGCGCGAGCAGCTTCCAGTCGCCGCCCTGCTTCTGCCACACGCCGAGGATCTTCAGCGCCACCTTGCCGGGCTTGCCCGAGTCGTTGGTGTCGGCGGCCAGCGCATGGCGCACGATGGCGGTGCGGGCATCGACCACCTTCACGGTCTGCTCGGTGATGGTGATGGTGACGAAGTCGGACTTGCCGTCGAGCAGGTCGGCGATGAAGCTTTCCTTGGTGTCGACCTTGCCGCCCGAGTGGCCGTAGCTGAGCTCGTCGGCCACCAGCGCCGCCAGCGCGGGGCGGGTCGGGTCGACCATCGCGATGCGCAGCCGCTCGGCGGCCGCGGCCACGTCGGCCGCATCGGAGGCGCTGCCGCCGCCCGTGGGCATGACGTTGGCGCAGCCCGAGAACAGCGCCGCGGCGGCGGCAACGAGGAACAGTTTCTTCAGCATATCGTCATCTCCGGTGTTGTGTATGTTTCTTGTTCGACAGCCGCGCCGCTTACTGCGGGCCCAGCTTCTCGATCAGCGCGGCGAGCTGCGCGACCTCGTCGGGCTTGAGGTCGGTCAGCGGCGCGCGCACCGGGCCGGCGTCGTGGCCGACGATCTTGGCGCCGGCCTTGACGATGCTCACCGCGTAGCCCGGCACGCGGTTGCGCAGCTCGAGGTAGGGCATGAAGAAGTCCTTCAGCAGGCGGTGCTGGGTCGGCAGGTCGTCGTTGGCGACGGCGTTGTAGAAGTCCATCGCGGTCTTCGGGATGAAGTTGAAGACGGCCGACGAATACACCGGCGTGCCCATGGCCTTGTAGGCCGCGGCATAGACCTCGGCCGTGGGCAGGCCGCCCAGGTAGGCGAAGCGGTCGCCCATCTTCTGGTAGATCGCGACCATCGCCTCGATGTCGCCCACGCCGTCCTTGAAGCCCACCAGGTTCGGGTTGCGTTCGGCCAGGCGCGCCAGCGTGTCGGGCTTGAGGCGGCTGGTGGCGCGGTTGTAGACGATCACGCCGAACTTCACGCTCTTGCACACGGCTTCGACGTGCGCGGCGATGCCGTCCTGGCCGGCTTCGGTCAGGTAGTGCGGCAGCAGCAGGATGCCGTGCGCGCCGGCCTTCTCGGCCGCCTGCGCGCACTGGATCGCGAAGCGCGTGGGACCGCCGGCGCCCGCGATGATCGGCACCTTGCCGCGGCAGGTGTCGACGGCGGTCTGGATGATGCCGGGGTACTCCTCGCCGGTCAGCGAGAAGAACTCGCCCGTGCCGCCGGCCGCGAACAGCGCGCTGGCGCCGTAGGGCGCGAGCCATTCGAGGCGCTCGATGTAGCCCTTCCTGTCGAAGTCGCCGTTGGCATCGAAGTCGGTCAGCGGGAACGAGAGCAGGCCGGAGCCCATGATGTTTTTGAGTTCTTGCGGGTTCATCGAAGAAAACGTCCAGTGAAAGAAATGAAGAAAGGGTTGGAAGCGGCGAGCGCGTTCAGTCGAGCTTGATGCTGGCGTCGGCCACCACCTTGGCCCAGCGCGCGCGTTCCTTGTCGAAGAAGCGCTCCTCCTCGGCCGGGGTCATGGTCACCACCTCGGCGCCCTGCCCCGCGAGGCGCGAGCGGATGTCGGCCGTGCGGATGACGGCGATCAGTTCCTTGTTGAGGCGCTGCACGATGGCCTCGGGCGTGCCGCGCGCGACGCGCACGCCCTGCCAGGTGCCCGATTCGTAGCCGGGCACGCCCTGCTCGGCGATGGTCGGCACGTCGCCGATCAGCGGCATCCGCGTGGCCTTGGACACGCCCAGCACCTTGAGGCGGCCGCCCTGCACCTGCGGCAGGGTGGCGAGCATGCCGTTCATCAGCACCTGGGTCTGGCCCGAGACGGTGTCCTGCACCGCCTGCACGCCGCCCTTGTAGGGCACGTAGGTCCACTTGGCGCCGCTGGCGCGCTCGAGCGCCACGCCGGCCAGGTGCGGCGCGCTGCCGGTGGCGGTCACGGCGAAATTGAGTTCGGAGGTCTTCGACAGCGCGATCAGTTCCTTGAGGTTATTGGCCTTCACCGACGGATGCACCACCAGCAGGTGCGGCGAATAGGCCAGCATGGTCACGCCACGCAGGTCCTTCGACGGATCGAAGGACAGCCTGGTGTAGACCGAGGGGCTGATCGCCAGCGCGCCCACGTCGCACAAGAGCAGCGTGTAGCCGTCGGGCGCGGACTTGGCGACGAAGTCGGCGCCCAGGTTGCCGTTGGCGCCGGGTTTGTTCTCGACGATCACCGGCTGCTTCAGCGCTTCCGACAAGGGCTGGCTGATGGCGCGCGCGATGATGTCCGACGAACCGCCGGGCGGGTACGGCACCACGATGCGCAACGGCTTCGCGGGCCAGCCGGCGGTGCCGGCTTGCGCCAGGGCGAACCCCGGCAGGCTTGCGGCCAACGTCGTGGCCAGTGCGGCGCTGAGCGCGCCGCGGCGTTTGATGGTCATCCTCTGCCTCCAGTTGTCTCGATGGTCGATGCCTCGCTCGTTGGTCGTGCGAGTTATCAGTCATCGTACAACTAGAAAAACAAGTTGTCCAGCATCACGAACCCCAAAAGGGGTTCATGGACTAGTTATCGGAGGACTTGGCCGCTTCGGCCTTCTTCTGCGCGGCTTCCTGCGCCATGCGCAGCCGTTCGCGGCTGTTGGTCAGGTGGATGCGCATCGCGGCGCGGGCCGACTCGGGGTCGCGCCGCGCGATCGCCGCATAGATCTCTTCATGCTCGCGGTTGACGCGGCTGAGGTAGGCCCCGCCCTCCTGGTGGCGGATCGCGCTGATGCGGGTGCGCGGGATGATGGTCGTGCCCAGGTGCCGCATGATGTCGGCGAAATAGGGGTTGCCGGTCGACTGGGCGATCTGCAGGTGGAAGCGGAAGTCGGGCGCCACGGTGTCGCCCGATACCGTCACGTTGTGCTCGAAATCGTCGAGCGCCTGGCGCATCGCGACCAGCTGCTCCTCGGTGCGGCGGCTCGCCGCCAGCCCCGCCGATTCGGTCTCGAGGCTGATGCGCAGCTCGAGCACGGCCAGCACGTCGACCGAGGTCGCGATCTCGCCCGGCTCGAGCCGGAACACCCCGCCCGGGCGCGGCTGCAGCACGAAGGTGCCGACGCCATGCAGGGTCTCCACCAGCCCGCCGGCCTGCAGCTTCGACAGCGCCTCGCGCACCACGGTGCGGCTCACGCCATAGGCCTGCATGATGGCCGACTCGGTCGGCAGCTTGTCGCCCGGCCGCAGCACCTGGCTGCGAATCTTCTCGCCCAGGTCTTCCACCAGCCCGTGCGCCAGTCCGCGCGCGCGCTGGCGCGGCCGCCCCACGAAGGCGCTGCCGCCCTTCGAGGCGGAGGCGCCGGCTTCCGGCGCATCGGAAACCAAGGGATTACCCGCAGTCGTCTGGTCCATACCCACGATCATAATCTCCCATCAGTTGTACGACAACAGATAACCTATCACTCAAAACCTGCCAGATCGCCGCCTTCGCACCTCTGCGGGTGTTCTCGTCGAAGCGGCATTCACATGAAGTATTCGCTCGATTTCTCTCCGCTGGCATCGTACTGGCCCGTGTTCGTCAACGGGGCATGGCTGACCCTGAAGATGACCGCGCTGGCCGTCGTGATCGGCGTCTGCGTGGGCACGCTGGTGGCTTTCGCCAAGCGCAGCCGCATCCGGCCCCTGTCGCGCGCCTGCTCGATCTACATCGAGGTGGTGCGCAACACGCCGTTCCTGGTCCAGATCTTCCTGCTGTATTTCGGCCTCGCAAGCTTCGGCCTGCGCATGCCGACCTTCGCGGCCGCGGTGCTGGCGATGGTGATCAACATCGCGGCCTACGCGGCCGAGATCATCCGCGCCGGCCTCGAGTCGGTGCCGCGCGGGCAGATCGAGGCGGCCGAGTGCCTGGGCCTGTCGAAGTGGCGCATCGGCTGGCACGTGATGCTGCAGCCCTCGATCGAGAAGGTCTACCCCGCCCTCACGAGCCAGTTCCTGCTGATGATGCAGGCCTCGGCGATGGCCTCGCAGATCTCGGCCGAGGAGCTCACGGCGATCGCCAACACCGTGCAGTCCGACACCTTCCGCTCGCTCGAGACCTACATCGTGGTCGCTGCCCTCTACCTGGTGCTGTCGCTGTTCATCAAGCTCGTGACCTGGGCGCTCGGCGAATACATGTTCCGCCGCCGCCGCGTGGTGCGCCGCGCGGCCGCGCAGGCCGGCAAGGTGCAGCCGGGCGCAGCGGCCGCCGTTGCGATCCATGGGGGTGCGGCGTGAGCATCGGCCACTTCACCTTCACGCATTTGATGTACCTGGTGCAGTCCATCGGCTGGACCCTGGTGCTCTCGGCCATCGCCTTCGCGCTCGGCGCCATCGGCGGCTTCGGCCTGATGCTCGCGCGCATCTCGCCGCGGCCCTGGCTGCGCTGGCTCGCGCTGGTCTACATCGAATGCATCCAGGGCATCCCGCTGCTGATCCTGCTGTTCATCGTCTACTTCGGCCTCTCGGTCTACGGCCTCGCGCTGCCCTCGCTGATCGCGGCCGGCATCGCGATGATGATCTACGTCAGCGCCTACCTCGGCGACATCTGGCGCGGCTGCGTCGAGGCCATGCCCAAGCCGCAGTGGGAAGCCTCCGAATGCCTGGCCTTCACGCGCTGGCAGACCTTGCGCCTGGTGATCATCCCGCAGGCGGTGCGCCTGTCGCTGCCGCCCACGGTCGGCTTCCTGGTGCAGATCATCAAGATGACCTCGCTGGCCTCGGTGATCGGCTTCGTCGAGCTCACGCGCGCCGGCCAGATCATCAACAACACCATCTTCCAGCCCTTCCTGGTCTTCCTCCTGGTCGGCGCTTTCTATTTCGCCCTGTGTTATCCGCTGTCGCGCTGGAGCGAAGCGATGGAGAAGAAGCTCAATGTCGCCAATCGTTGAATCCCTGCGCACCCCCTACATGGACGCCAGCGTCGGCACGGCCGGCGGCGGTGCCGCGCAGGTCCCGGGCTCCTCGCCCATCGTGCGCCTGGACCAGGTCTACAAGAGCTTCGGCGCGAACCAGGTGCTCAAGGGCGTCTCGTTCGAGGTCGCCAAGGGCGAGATGATCGCCATCATCGGCGCCAGCGGCTCGGGCAAGAGCACGGCGTTGCGCTGCATCGACCGCCTCGAGGTGATCGACCGCGGCAGCATCGAGGTCTGCGGCATCCGCGTCGACGATCCCGCGGTCGACCTCAAGCGCCTGCGGCTCGAGGTCGGCATCGTGTTCCAGAGCTACAACCTGTTCCCCCACCTCACGGTGCAGGAGAACATCATGCTGGCGCTGCGCCACGTGAAGAAGCTCTCGCGCGGCGAGGCCGCCGAGGTGGCGATCGGCGTGCTCGACCAGGTGGGCCTCAAGCAGAAGGCCGACGCCTATCCCGAGCAGCTCTCGGGCGGCCAGCAGCAGCGCGTGGCGATCGCGCGCTCGCTCGCGATGTCGCCCAAGGTCATGCTGTTCGACGAGGTGACCTCGGCGCTCGACCCCCAGCTCACCGGCGAGGTGCTGCGCGTGATGGAGGACCTCGCGGCCGGCGGCATGACCATGCTGCTGGTGACGCACGAGATGGCCTTCGCCAAGCGCGTGGCCGACCGGATCATCTACATGCACCAGGGCACCGTGTGGGAAACCGGCCCCGGCGAGATGCTCGACGCGCCCCGCACGCCGGAGCTGCATGCCTTCCTGAACAACGGGCTGTAAACAGGCAGCCCGGGTCTTTCTCTTTACTCCCATACCAAACCACACCAGGAGATATTCATGAAACTCGGCAAAGCCTTCACCCGCAGCTGCATCGCGCTGGCCCTCGTGGCCGGCGTGGCACAGGCCGCCATGGCCGACCAGCTCGACGACATCAAGAAGGCCGGCAAGATCCGCGTCGCGATCGCCATGGGCACGCCGCTGTTCAGCTTCGCCGACGCCAACCTGCAGCCCACCGGTTCCGACGTCGACACCGCCACGCAACTGGCCAAGGACCTGGGCGTGAAGCTCGAGATCGTCTCGGTCACCAACGCCGCGCGCGTGCCCACGCTGCAGGCGCAGCGCGCCGACATCGTGGTGGCCGACCTGTCGATCACGCCCGAGCGCGAGAAGGTGGTCGACTTCTCGACGCCCTATGCCGTCATCAGCATCATCGTGGGCGGCCCCAAGAGCATCAAGGTCACGGACTACGCCGACCTCAACGGCAAGCGCATCGGGCTGACGCGCGCCACCGTCAACGACACGCTGACCACGCAACAGGCCAAGGGCGCCGAGATCGTGCGCTACGAGGACGACGCGACGCTGATCACCTCGATGGTCACGGGCCAGATCGACCTGTTCTCGAGCACGCCCTCGAACCTCAGCGAGATGATCAAGCAGGCCCCGGCCAAGAACCTCGAACTGAAGTTCTCGCAGAAGGACTTCGACCTGGGCATCGCGCTCAACAAGGAGCAGCCCAAGCTCAAGGAGTGGATCAACAACTGGGTCGTGACGAACCAGAAGAACGGCAAGCTCAACGCGATCTACAAGAAGTACCACGGTCGCGACCTGCCTGAACGCATCACCAAACTGTGACCTCCCCCAGGCTTCGCGCACTTCGTGTCGCTTCGCCAACCCCCTCGCCGGGGGCAACACCAGCGGCCCGGCAAAGCCGGTTCCGCGGTGTTTCCCGAACAGAGGGCCATGGGACGCACGTCACGGCCTGAAGCCTCGATGGACCAATTGGACGACAAGGAACAATGGACAAGAAACTCAACAGGCTGCTGTTGACCGGCGCCGCCGGCGGCCTCGGCAAGGTGCTGCGCGAACGGCTCAAGCCCTATGCGGACGTGCTGCGCGTGTCCGACATCGCGGCGCTCGCGCCGGCCGCCGACGCGAGCGAGGAAGTGGTGCCCTGCGACCTCGCGGACAAGGCCGCGGTGCATGCGCTGGTCGAGGGCTGCGATGCCATCGTCCACCTGGGCGGCGTCTCGGTCGAGCGGCCGTTCGAGGAGATCCTCGAGGCCAACATCAAGGGCATCTTCAACGTCTACGAGGCCGCGCGCCGCCACGGCGTGAAGCGCGTGGTGTTCGCGAGCTCGAACCACGTGATCGGCTTCTACCGGCAGGACGAGCACATCGACGCCCATGCCGCGCGCCGGCCCGACGGCTACTACGGCCTGTCGAAGTCCTTCGGCGAGGACATGGCGCAGTTCTACTTCGACCGCTGGGGCATCGAGACCGTGAGCATCCGCATCGGCTCCTCGTTCCCCGAGCCGGCGAACCGCCGCATGATGAGCACCTGGCTCAGCTACCGCGACCTCACCACGCTGATCGAGAAGTCGCTGTTCACGCCCGACGTGAAGCACACGGTGGTCTACGGCATGTCGGCCAACCGCGACGTGTGGTGGGACAACAGCGCGGCCACGCACCTGGGCTTCGTGCCGCAGGACGGCTCCGAGGTGTTCCGCGACAAGATCGAGCAGCAGCCGCCGGTGGCCCCCACCGATCCCAACGCGATCTACCAGGGCGGCGCCTTCACGGCGCAGGGCCCGTTCGGCGATTGAGCGGCACGCCCAGCATGCAGGCCGAACTCGTTCTCGACGCGCGCAACGGCACCGGCGAAAGCCCGGTCTGGCAGGCGGCCGAGCAGGCGCTCTACTGGGTCGACATCCCGGCGCGCGCGCTGCACCGCTGGCATGCCATCGAGGGCCATGCCAGCTGGACCGCGCCCGAGATGATCGCCTGCATCGCGCCGCGCGCCGACCGGCCCGGCAGCTGGATCGCGGGCCTGGAGAGCGGCCTTTTCTCGCTCGAACTACGCGCCGACGGCACGCTGGCCGCCACGTCGGTCGCGCCGGTCGAGCACGCGGCTCCCGCGATGCGCTTCAACGACGGCCGCTGCGACCGCCAGGGCCGTTTCTGGGCCGGCACCATGCTGCTGGACATGGCCGCCGGCGCGCGCGTCGGCCGCCTCTACAGCCATGGCCAGGGCGATGCGAGTGCCGCCCTGCGCCTCGACGACCTGATCGTGCCCAACGGCCTGGCCTGGAGCCCCGACGGCCGCACGATGTATCTCTCCGATTCGCACCCGAGCGTGCAGGCCGTCTGGGCCTTCGACTACGACACCGCCAGCGGCACGCCGTCGAACCGCCGCCTGTTCGTCGACATGAAGCCCCTGCCCGGCCGCCCCGACGGGGCCGCGATGGATGCCGAGGGCTGCTACTGGATCTGCGGCAACGATGCCGGCCTGGTCCACCGATTCACGCCCGGGGGACGGCTCGACCGCTCGCTCGCGGTGCCGGTGAAGAAGCCCGCGATGTGCGCCTTCGGCGGCGCGGGCCTCGACACCCTGTTCGTCACCTCGATCCGGCCGGGCAACACCGACCTGTCGGACCAGCCGCTGGCCGGCGGGGTGTTCGCGCTGCGGCCGGGCGTCACGGGATTTCCCGAGCCGATGTACGGCACTTGATTGGCTACTTGAGTCTTTGCGCTTTCATTTTCACGACAACCAACGATCAGAGGACGAGACAGACATGAAACTCCAGAAGACACTCATCGCACTTGCAGTCGGCGCCGCGGCCATGCTGACCACCCTGGCCGCCAGCGCCACCGAGTTCCGCTCGGCCGACATCCATCCCGACGACTACCCCACCGTCACCGCCGTCAAGTTCATGAGCGAGCGCCTCAAGGCGCTGTCGGGCGGCAAGCACAGCATCAAGGTCTTCAACAACAGCGCGCTCGGCAGCGAGAAGGACACCATCGAGCAGACCAAGATCGGCGCGCTGCAGATGGTGCGCGTGAACATCGCACCGATGAACAACATCTGCGCCGAGACGCAGGTGCCCACCATGCCCTTCCTGTTCCGCTCGGTCGACCATCTGCACAAGGTGCTCGACGGCCCGATCGGCGAGGAGATCCTCAAGTCCTGCGAGAAGCAGGGCTTCGTCGGCCTGGCCTACTACGACAGCGGCGCGCGCTCGATGTTCACGGCCAAGAAGCCGGTGCGCAGCTTCGCCGACATGAAGGGCCTGAAGGTGCGCGTGCAGCAGTCGGACCTGTGGGTCTCGATGCTCGAAGCGATGGGTGCCAACGCCACGCCGATGCCCATGGGCGAGGTCTACACCGGCCTGAAGACCGGCCTGATCGACGCCGCCGAGAACAACTACCCCACCTACGAAAGCGCGCGCGCCTTCGAGGTGGCCAAGTACTACAGCAAGACCGAGCACTCGATGGCGCCCGAGATGCTGCTGTTCTCCAAGCGCGTGTGGGACAAGCTCTCGGCCGAGGAGCAGGGCTGGATCCGCCAGGCCGCCAAGGAGTCGGTGCCCTACATGCGCAAGCAGTGGGAAGAGCGCGAGGTGAAGTCGCTGGCCACCGTGAAGGCTGGCGGCGCCGAGATCATCGAGGTCGACAAGGCCCCGTTCCAGGCCGCGATGAAGCCGGTCTACGACAAGTTCATCACCGACGCGAAGCTCAAGGACCTCGTGAAGCGCGTGCAGGACACGAAGTAACCGGACCGGTTTGCTGAATTGGCTCCTTCCCCCGCCGGGGGAAGGCAGGGATGGGGGCATCGGCGCATCCATCGCCGCGCGCTTGCCGCCGCCCGGCGCACCCACCCCAACCCTCCCCCACAGGGGGAGGGAGGACGACAGAAGGCTTCACATCGTATGTACACCAAACTCTGCCGCACGCTCGCGCGTGCCTGCATGTGGCTGGGCATCCTCGGACTCGTCGCGGTGATCTGCGCGGTGAGCTGGCAGGTGTTCGGCCGCTACGTGCTCAACAACACGCCGACCTGGGCCGAGAGCCTGGCGCTGCTGCTGGTGCTCTACGTCACCATGCTCGGCGTGGCCGTGGGCGTGCGCGACGCCGGCCACATCGGCCTCGAATCCTTCCTCGTGCTCGCGCCCGACTGGCTGCGGCTGAAGATGGAATACCTGATCCACGCGCTGATCCTGGTCTTCGGCGCCGCCATGGCCTGGAACTGCGCCGAGCTGGCCACCTCGGTCTGGGACTACCGGCTGCCCACGCTGTGGATCTCCGAAGGCTGGAAGTACGTTCCCGCCACCGTCTCGGGCGTGCTGATCGTCCTGTTTTCCATCGAACACCTCATCGCGCTCGCACAGGGCCGCGAAGTCGAACCCGCCTGGGGATAAGCCGCCATCATGACGATCCCGCTCCTCATCCTCTGCCTCTCGTTCACGCTGTTCCTGCTGCTCGGCGTGCCGGTGGCGTTCTCCATCGGCCTGTCCGCGCTCGCCACCCTGCTCTACGAAGGCCTGCCGCTGGCGGTCGGCTTCCAGCAGATGACCTCGGGCATGGGCATCTTCTCGTTCCTCGCGATCCCCTTCTTCATCTTCGCGGGCGAGCTCATGCTGTACGGCGGCATCGCCGACCGCATCGTCAACTTCGCGCGCGCCCTGGTGGGCCACGTGCGCGGCGGCCTCGGCATGTCGAACGTGGTGGCCTGCACGCTGTTCGGCGGCGTCTCGGGCTCGCCCGTGGCCGACGTCTCGGCCATGGGCGCCGTGATGATCCCGATGATGAAGAAGGAGGGCTACCACGCCGACTACGCGGTCAACGTGACGACCCACGCGGCCCTGGTCGGCGCGCTGATGCCCACCAGCCACAACCTGATCATCTATTCGCTGGCCGCGGGCGGCAAGGTGTCGATCGCGGCGCTGATCCTCGCGGCGCTGCTGCCGGCCGCGGTGCTCACCATCAGCAACCTCGCGGCCGCCTACCTGGTGGCGGTGAAGCGCGGCTATCCCGCAGGCACCTTCCCGGGCTGGGACATCGTCTGGCGCTCGCTCGCCGCGGCGCTGCCGGGCCTGTTCATCGTGGTGCTGATCCTCGGCGGCATTCTCTCGGGCGTGTTCACCGCGACCGAATCGGCCGCCGTGGCGGTGCTCTATGCGCTGGCGCTCACGATCTTCGTCTACCGCACGCTGAAGTGGGAGCACTTCATCAAGGCGGCCTCGAAGGCGGTGCGCACCACCGGCGTGATCCTGCTGCTGATCGGCATCTCGAGCACCTTCGGCTACCTGATCAGCCTCTACGGCGTGGCCGAGCTCACGGGCCAGATGCTGTCGCAGGTCACGACCACGCCGTGGATGATCTTCCTGCTGATCAACATCATCCTGTTCGTGCTCGGCACCTTCCTCGACATGGCGGCCACCATCCTGCTGTGCACGCCGATCTTCCTGCCGATCGCGCAGCACTACGGCATGAGCTCGGTGCAGTTCGGCGTGGTGATGCTGATCAACTGCGCGCTCGGCCTCAACACCCCGCCCGTAGGCACCACCCAGTTCGTGGGCTGCGCCATCGGCGGCGTGTCGGTGGGCCAGGTGATGCGCACCATCTGGCCGTTCTACGGCGCGCTGATCTTCGCGCTCGGCGTCGTGACCTTCGTGCCGGCCTTCTCGACCTGGCTGCCGAGCCTGTTCATGGTCGTGCGCTGATGACCGAGCCCGTGCGTCCGCCGCTGTACATCCGCATCCACCCGGCGGACAACGTCGCCATCGTCGCCAACGACGGCGGCCTGAAGGCCGGCGCGGTGTTCGCCGACGGCCTCGCGCTGGTGGACAACGTGCCGCAGGGCCACAAGGTGGCGCTGGCCGACCTCGCCGAGGGCGAGGCGATCCGGCGCTACGACGTGGTGATCGGCTATGCGCAGAAGGCGCTGCCGCGCGGCAGCTGGGTGCACGAGCGCGTGATGCGCATGCCGACCGCGCCCGAGCTCGACGGCCTGCCGATCGCCACCGTCAAGCCGCCGCCGATGGCGCCGCTCGAGGGCTTCAGCTTCGAGGGCTACCGCAATGCCGACGGTTCGGTGGGCACGCGCAACATCCTCGCGATCACGCAGACGGTGCAGTGCGTGGCCGGCGTCACCGAGTTCGCGCTGCAGCGCATCAAGCGCGAGCTGCTGCCCAAATACCCGAACGTCGACGACGTGGTCGCGCTCGAGCACGGCTACGGCTGCGGCGTGGCGATCGACGCGCCCGACGCGATCGTGCCGATCCGCACCCTGCGCAACATCAGCCTCAATCCGAACTTCGGCGGCGAGGTGATGGTGGTGAGCCTGGGCTGCGAGAAGCTGCAGCCCGAGCGCCTGCTGCCGCCCGGCAGCATCCCGATCGCCGACGGCCGCGATGCCGATCTCGACGTGGTCTGCCTGCAGGACGACGAGCACGTGGGCTTCATGTCGATGATCGATTCGGTCATGCGGCAGGCCGAGCAGCACCTCGCGCGGCTGAACGCGCGCCGGCGCGAGACCGTGCCCGCGAGCGAGCTGGTGGTGGGCGTGCAGTGCGGCGGCAGCGACGCCTTCTCGGGCGTCACCGCCAACCCGGCCGTGGGCTTCTGCACCGACCTGCTGGTGCGCGCGGGCGCCACCGTGATGTTCTCGGAGACCACCGAGGTGCGCGACGGCATCGACCAGCTCACCGCGCGCGCCAGCACGCCCGCGGTGGCCGAGGCCATGATCCGCGAGATGGCCTGGTACGACGACTACCTGAGCAAGGGCCGCGTCGACCGCAGCGCCAACACCACGCCCGGCAACAAGAAGGGCGGCCTGTCGAACATCGTCGAGAAGGCGATGGGCTCGATCGTGAAGTCGGGCTCGGCGCCGATCTCGGGCGTGCTCGCGCCCGGCGAGAAGGCCACGCACAAGGGCCTGATCTACACCGCCACGCCGGCCAGCGACTTCATCTGCGGCACCTTGCAGCTCGCGGCCGGCATCAACCTGCACGTGTTCACCACGGGCCGCGGCACGCCCTACGGGCTGGCCGAGGTACCGGTCATCAAGGTCG
This sequence comes from Variovorax sp. 20P10.2.4, assembly GCF_058244205.1. Classification (NCBI taxonomy): domain Bacteria; kingdom Pseudomonadati; phylum Pseudomonadota; class Betaproteobacteria; order Burkholderiales; family Comamonadaceae; genus Variovorax; species Variovorax sp. 20P10.2.4. The sequence goes on along the minus strand of NZ_JBZAYE010000040.1, from coordinate 7,772 downwards.
CCACGCGCAGCGACCTCGCGCGCCGCTGGCACGACCTGATGGACGTGAACGCGGGCCGCATCGCCGATGGCGACGCCACGATCGAGGAGGTGGGCTGGGAGCTGTTCCGCCTGATGCTCGACGTCGCCAGCGGCCGGAAGAAAACCTGGGCCGAGCACTGGCAGCTGCACAACGCGCTGGTGCTCTTCAACCCGGCTCCCGTGACCTGAAAAAAAAGAGGCAGGCGCGGGTATTCCGGACGACCCGGCAAAGGGGGCCGGGCGTCCTTCTTTCAACCGAGAGAGGAGACCGAGGATGCAAAGAACCCGTTTGGTGGCGAGCATGATCGCAGGCGCCGCCCTGCTGGCCGCGTGTGGCGGCGGCGGTGGTGGTGGCGCGAGCTTCGTGCCGCTGCCGCCCGCGGCGAACAACCCGCCGCCCGAAACACCCGTGCCGCCCGAGGTGCAGGCAGCCCAGCCGAAGCTGTCGAACACGCCGATGGACGAGATCGTGAGCAGCCATCTGCTGCCCACCATCGAGCGGCTGTTCGCGCAAGTGCGCACGCAGAAGCTCGACACCGTGCTGCTGGGGCAGAAGGTGTTCGCGCCCGGCAGCAAGGACAAGTTCCTGCCCGGCAAGGTGGCGATCGGCTTTTCCTACATCCTGCTGAACACGCCCAGCTCCGACCCCAAGTACCGCGAGTACATCGACGGCTACCGCGAGATCGCCGACGCGACCATCGACGTGACCAACGACAGCTGGGGCATCTACTACTACATGTCGGCGCTGTGGAAGCTCAAGAAGGCCGGGCTGCTCGAGGGCGGCGGCGCCGCGATCTCGCCGGCCACGCTCGACAAGCTCAAGACCAAACTCAACTGGACCGCCTTCGTCAACCCGGCCGACTATTCGCTGATCGGGCTGCCGACCAACTACTACGGGGTGGCCTTCAGCATCGCGCGCCTGCGCCACCTCATGGGCTGGGAAGGCCCCGAGGCCAGCGAGGCGCTGCTGCAGAAGATGATCAACCACTACAAGACCTTCTCGGCCTTCGGCTTCTCCGACGAGACCGACGGCAGCGGGCGCTTCGACCGCTACAGCGTGCTGCTGATCGGCGAGATCATGCAGCGGCTGATCGAGACCGGCATGACGGTGTCGGCCGAGGACGAGGCCTCGCTCAAGGGCTGGCTGCGCCAGTCGGTGGACGTGATCAAGGTGCGGCTGAATCCGGCCGGCAACGGCGTGGACTACGGCCGCAGCCTCGCGGGCTATGCCGACACGGCCTTCGCCGAAGTGCTGTCGGCGGCCGAGCACATGAACGTGCTGAACGAGGAGGAGAAGCAGATCGCCTATGCCTTCGCCACGCGCGTCACGGCCAAGTACGTGGAGTTCTGGTACGACGCCGAGCTCGGCTCGCTCAACATGTGGCAGAAGGGCCGGCGCGTCGACAGCTACCGCGGCATCGACCGCGTGCTCGGCGAGAACCTGAGCCTGTCGCACCAGCTGATCTACACCAACAACCTCTGGAAGTCGGCGGGCTACGCGCAGAAGGCGCCGGTGTCGACGCAGACCTTCCTGGCCTACCTCGACAAGCAGCCGCGCGCCACGCTCACGAAGTTCGCGGGCTTCGACGGCGGAGCTTCGACCTACGACCGCGGCCTGGTGACCTACCGCGACGGCCTGCGCGTGATCAGCCTGCCGGTGGTCAACGGTGCGAAGACCTACCACCACACCAACCCCTACTTCGCGATCCCCCACTCCTACAACATGCTCTCGGGCGTGGCCGACACGCAGTGGCCGCAGCTGCAGCCGCGCTTCACCGTGGCGAGCGGTTCGCAGCCGCTGATCCCCGCGGCCTACCAGAAGAACCTGAAGATCGCCGAGGCCGGCCAGGTGCTCACCGTGAGCTACGACCAGGATGCGATGGACCGCGCCACCTCGGGCAACGACCCGATCAAGGACACGCGCATCACCTCGCGCACGCGCTACACCTTCGAGCCCGGCCGGATCACGCGCGTCGACACCTACACGCCCGCGGCCGCGCTCGACATCGCGAAGCTCGAGCTCGAGTTCGGCAGCTACTCCGACGGTGCCAGCGCGCTCGGCGGCAACCGCTTCGCCTTCGCGAACGGCGACGTGCAGGGCTTCGAGGTCGAGGGCCTGCAGGACTGCGCAGCGGTCGATGTGCGCGAGAACGTGGACTACAACACGCCGACCGGCGCGCTGAAGACCAGCATCCGCTGCAGCACGCCGGCCTTCAGCCTGGCCGCGCCGCTCACGATCAAGTGGGTGCTCGAGTACCGCTCGCCGAGCGTGGCGGGCATCGCCCCCAAGTGACCCACCGCCCGGCCGCCGCGAGACGGCCGGGCTTTTTTCTCCAACGACGACAAGCCCCATGGAAGACCTCAGGAACAAGACCGCCCTCGTGACCGGCGCCAGCACCGGCATCGGTGCCGCGGTGGCCATCGCCTTCGCCGCGCGCGGCATGCGCGTGGCGGTGCACTACAACAGCTCGGCCGACGCCGCGAACCAGGTGGTCGAGACCATCCGCGCCGCCGGCGGCAGCGCCTTCGCGGTGCAGGCCGACGTGCGCGACACGGCCGCGATCCGCGACTGCGTGCAGCGCACCGCCGGCGAGTTCGGCCGCATCGACGTGCTGGTGAACAACGCCGGCAGCCTGGTCAAGCGGGTGCCGATCGCCGAGTTCGACGACGCGCTGTTCGACGAGGTGCTGCATGTCAACGCGCGCTCGGTGCTCGCCTTCTGCCGCGAGACGGTGCCGCTGATGCGCCAGCAGGGCGGCGGCAACATCATCAACGTGACCTCGGTCGCGGCGCGCACCGGCGGCGGCCCCGCCGCCTACCTCTACGCGGGCGCCAAGGGCTTCGTGAGCACGGCCACCCACGGGCTGGCCAAGGAACTGGTGGGCGACCGCATCCGCGTCAACGCGGTGGCGCCGGGCGTGATCCAGACGCCGTTCCAGGACCGCTTCTCGACGCCCGCGATGCTCGAGAACTTCAGGGCCGGCATCCCGATGGGCCGCCTCGGCGAACCCGAGGAGTGCGTGGGCGCCTTTCTCTTCCTCGCCTCCGAACAGCTCTCGGGCTATGTCACGGGGCAGGTCATCGAGGTGAACGGCGGGCAGTACATGCCCTGAGTTTCTTGAGCGACGGCGCCCTCTCAGGGCGCGCATGGATTTCGATCGACAACAACCACTGGAGACAGCATGAACAGAAACGACTTCCTCCGCGGCCTCGCCGCCTTCTCGGCGACGGCCGCGCTCTCGCTGGGCCTGGCCGCCACGGCCTCGGCGCAGGCCAGCGACTATCCGAACCGCACCATCGAGCTGCTGGTGCCCTACCAGCCAGGCGGCGGCACCGACGGCCTGGCGCGCGCCTTCGCGGACGCGAGCCGCAAGCACATCTCGCAGCCGATCGTGATCGTCAACCGCCCTGGCGCGGGCGGCGCCATCGGCTGGACCGAGGTGATCAATTCCAAGCCCGACGGCTACAAGCTCGCGGTGCTCACGGTCGAGCTGCTCACGCTGCCGCACCTGGGCCTGGCGAAGTTCAACTACGACGACTTCCAGCCGATCGCGCAGCTCAATGCCGACCCGGCCGCGATCACGGTGAAGGCCGACTCGCCCTGGAACACGATCGAGGACTTCCTCGCGGCCGCGAAGAAGGACCCGGGCAAGGTGAACGTCGGCAACTCGGGCAACGGCTCGATCTGGCACCTGGCGGCGGCCGCGCTCGAGGACAAGACCGGCACCAAGTTCGGCCACATCCCGTTCCAGGGCGCGGCGCCCGCGGTGCTCGCGCTGCTCGGCGGCCACATCGACGCCGTGGCCGTGAGCCCGGCCGAGGTGACGACCCACGTGCAGGGCGGCAAGCTCAAGGTGCTGATGGTGATGGCCGACCAGCGCGTGAAGGGCTTCGAGAAGGTGCCGACCGCGAAGGAGCGCGGCATCGACCTGACGATCGGCACCTGGCGCGGTCTGGGCGCGCCGAAGAACACGCCGCCCGAGGTGATGACGCGGCTGCGCGAGATCACGGCCAAGACCGCGGCCGAGCCGCTGATGCACGAGGTGATGGACAAGCAGAACCTCGGCTACGTCTACACCGACGGCGCGGCCTTCAAGGAGACGCTGGCCAAGGACAACGCCTATTTCAAGGCGTTGATCACCAAGCTCAACATCAAACCATGAGCTCAGCCACGCATCGCGCGCGGCGCGTCGCCGCGGCCGCGCTGCTGTCGGCGGCCGCGTGGCAGGCCCAGGCCGCGACCTGGGTCTACGTGGCGAACGCCGACAGCCAGGAGATCTCGGTGCTCGCGCTCGACCGCGACAAGGGCACGCTGGCGCCGGTGCAGACGCTCGCCGTCGGCGGCACGGTGATGCCGATGGCGGTGAGCCACGACAAGCGCCTGCTCTACGCGGCGCTGCGCTCGCAGCCGTTCCGCGTGGCCACGCTGGCGATCGACGCCGCCACCGGCCGGCTGCAGAAGCTCGGCGAGGCGCCGCTGGCCGACAGCATGGCCAACATCGACCTCGACGCCAGCGGCCGCTGGCTGTTCGCGGCCTCCTACCAGGGCGGCAAGATCTCGGTCAACGCGATCGGCAAGGACGGCACGGTGGGCGCGATCCAGCAGCTGGTGCAGACCGCGCCGAACGCGCACGCGATCCATGCGGACGCCAACAACCGCTTCGTGCTCGCGACCAGCCTGGGCGGCGACAACCTCTCGGCCTGGCGCTTCGATGCCGAGAGGGGCCTGCTCTCGCCGAACGATCCGCCGCTCACGCGCACCGCGGCGCAGGCCGGGCCGCGCCACTTCGTCTGGGACAAGGGGCAGCGCCACCTGTACCTGCTCGACGAGCTCGACGCGGCGCTGCACGTGTACGCCTGGGATGCCGAGCGCGGCACGCTGAAGCTCGAACAGAGCACGACCACGCTGCCCGCGGGTTTCGCGGGCAAGCCTTGGGCCGCCGACCTGCACCTCACGCCCGACGGCCGCCATCTCTACGCCTCGGAGCGCACCTCGAGCACGCTGTCGGCGTTCCGGGTCGACGCGGCGAGCGGCCGGCTGCAGCCGCTGGGCCAGACGCCGACCGAGAAGACGCCGCGCGGCTTCGCGATCGACTCGAGCGGGCGCTACCTGATCGCGGCCGGACAGGACTCGCACGGCCTGACCTTGCACACCATCGATCCCGCGACCGGCGCGCTCGGCACCGCGCAACGCCTCGCGGTGGGCAAGAACCCGAACTGGATCGAGATCGTCGATCTGCCCTGACCTTCGCCACAACTTCGCCACAACCATAAGGAGACATCGCCATGCAACGCCGCACCCTCATTCGCAGCGCCTTCGCCACGCCGCTGCTCGCCGCCCTGCCCCACGCCTTCGCCCAGGGCAACTGGCCGACGGGCAAGGCCATCACCTACCTCGTGCCCTTCCCGGCCGGCGGCACCACCGACGTGCTGGGCCGGCTGATCGGACAGAAGCTCGGGCCGGTGCTCAACACCAGCGTCATCATCGACAACAAGGGCGGCGCCGGCGGCAGCGTGGGCTCGGAGATCGGCGCGCGCGCCGCGCCCGATGGCTACACGCTGGTGGGCGGCACAATCAGCTCGCACGCGATCAACGTGAGCCTCTATCCGAAGCTGGGCTACGACCCGCAGAAGTCCTTCGCGCCGGTCACGCTGATCGGCACCAACCCGGTGGTGCTGGTGGTGAACCAGGCGAGCCCGCACAAGACGCTCAAGGACGTGCTCGAAGCGAGCAAGGCCAAGGCGGGCGGGCTCTCGTCGGCCTCGGCGGGCACCGGCACCTCGCAGCACCTGGCGCTGGAACTGCTGGCCTACAAGTCGGGCGTGAAGTTCACGCACATCCCCTACAAGGGCAGCGGCCCGGCGATCCAGGACGTGATCGGCGGCCAGGTCGACATGATGTTCGACACCACGGTGGTGGCCGGCCCGCACATCCAGAGCGGCAAGCTGCGCGCGATCGCCGTCACCTCGGCGAAGCGGCTGGCCTCGATGCCCGACGTGCCGACGGTGGCCGAGTCGGGCATCGCGGGGCTGCAGGACTTCGAGGTGGTGTCGTGGCAGGCGATCTTCGTGCCCGCGGGCACGCCCGCGCCGGTGGTGCAGCGGCTGCACACGGAGATCCGCACCATCCTCGCGACCCCGGAGATGCAGGACAAGCTCAAGGGCTTCGGCATGGAGCCCACCGACCTGGGCACGGCGCAGATCGCGGCCTTCCAGAAGGCCGAGGTCGAGAAATGGGCGCAGGTGATCAAGGCGGCGGGGATCAAGGCCGAGTAGCAAGCAGAAAAACGGCCATCGGCCGCGCGGCCGGGAAATTCCGCGCAATTCGCCCCCGCGAAATCCCGAGGGAAGTTTCCTACGCCCCGGGCCGGGCCCGCTTTATAGAATGCCCCTCCCATCCAAGAACCAGAAGCTCCGCACGTGTCTGATCGCTCCGCCGTCCTGCCCCAATACCTGTTCCCCAAGCAGGCACTGACCAATTTCGCCGGCTGGGTCGCGGGCAAGGAGCGGGGAGCGGTCACCACCTGGATCATCCGGCGCTTCGTCGACAAATACGGCGTCGACATGAACGAGGCGCTCGAGCCCGATATCGCGCACTACAAGAGCTTCAACCAGTTCTTCACGCGCGAGCTCAAGCCCGGCGTGCGCCCGCTCGCCGACGCCGACCTGATCTGTCCCGTCGATGGTGCGATCAGCCAGTTCGGTGCGATCGAGGGCGACCAGATCTTCCAGGCCAAGGGCCACAACTACAGCACCACGGCCCTCGTCGGCGGCGACGCGGCGCTCGCGGCGCAGTTCGCCCACGGCAGTTTCGCCACGCTGTACCTGAGCCCGCGCGACTACCACCGCATCCACATGCCCTGCGACGGGCGGCTGCTGCGCATGATCCACGTGCCGGGCGAGCTGTTCTCGGTCAACCCGACCACCGCGCGCGGCGTGCCGGGGCTGTTCGCGCGCAACGAGCGCGTGGTCTGCGTCTTCGAATCGGCCCACGGCCCCTTCGTGCTGGTGCTGGTGGGCGCCACCATCGTCGGCAGCATGGCGACCGTGTGGCACGGCGTGGTCAATCCGCCGCGCAGGGGCGAGCTGCGCGAATGGCGCTACGACGACCGTCGGATCGAACTGCGCAAGGGCGAGGAGATGGGCCGTTTCTTGCTGGGTTCGACCGTCGTCATGCTATTCCCCGCGCCCGCCGTGGCGTTCAATTCCGAATGGGCGCCCACGCGCCCCATCCGGCTGGGCGAAGCCATGGCGAATTTTTCAAAGATGTGACGCTTTGTCTCTGGAGCCGCATGCAGCGTACGCCTACAGCTATAAAACTAGTAGCATCGTAATCATTTGAGCTATAGTCCCCGGCCGGAGGGAAGGCCGGACAGCGGTCCGCCAACCATCAAAAAAGAGCGAGGCCGAGGCACTGCCCACCAGCCGGCCTCCCGCGCAGCACAGATCGCAGAGGAGATGATGACGATGAGTTCCAAGGAAAACGCAGCCATCAGCCAGTTGCTCGCGCTGCTCGAAGCCCGCTATGCGCTGCGTGTGCTCTGGGCCCTGCGCGATGGCCATGCCCAGACCTTCCGGCTGCTGCAGGACAGCGTCGGCGGCATCACTCCCAACACCCTCAACACCCGGATCAAGGAACTGCGCGAAGCCGGCGTGGTGAGCCACGGCGGCGACGGCTACAGCCTCACGCTCAGCGGCCAGGACCTGCTCAAGCGGCTGTCCGACCTGCAGGCCTTCGCGAGCAAGTGGCAG
>NZ_JBZAYE010000004.1:0-46602 GCF_058244205.1 Variovorax sp. 20P10.2.4 | reverse complement strand
TGATCGCCGCGTAGACGAACACCTCGGCGAAGTTGTTCTTGCCCGCGCGCATCCAGAAGAAGTGCAGCAGCCCGAGCCCCGCGATCAGGTAGACCAGCTTGTGCAGCAGCTGCCAGCGCTTCGCACCCATGGCCTTGATCGCGCGGTTGAACGAAGTCAGCGCCAGCGGGGTCAGCAGCACGAAGGCCGAGAAGCCCACCAGGATGAACGGCCGCTTCGCGATGTCCTTCGCGATCTCGCCCCAGTCGAGCCCCATGTCGAACCACGCGTAGCACAGCAGGTGCAGCACCACGTAGAAGTAGGCGTACAGGCCCAGCATGCGCCGAAAGCGCGCGAGCCCGTTCCACTTCGTCGTCACGCGCAGCGGCGTGACCGTCAGCACGATGCACAGGAAGCGCAAGGTCCAGTCGCCGGTCGCGCGGATCAGGTACTCCTGGGGATTGGGGCCCAGCTGATCGACCACCACGCCGTAGGCCAGCCACGCGAACGGCAGCAAGCACAGCAGGAAGACGAAAGGCTTGGCGGCGGGATGCAGCAGCAGCTTGTTCATGGCGTTCGGGTCGCGCCCCTGCCAGAGGCAGGGGTGCGCGCCCGCCTCAGTAGTTCTTCTTCAGGTCCATGCCCGCATAGAGCTGGCCGACCTGCGCTTCGTAGCCGTTGAACAGCAGCGTCTTGTTGCGCTTGGCGAACAGGCCGCCGCCGTCGCCGATGCGGCGCTCGGTCGCCTGGCTCCAGCGCGGATGGTCGACGTTCGGGTTCACGTTCGAATAGAAGCCGTACTCCTGCGCCGCCGCCTTGTTCCAGGCGGTGCTCGGCTCCTTCTCGACGAAGCGGATCTTCACGATCGACTTGGCCGACTTGAAGCCGTACTTCCATGGCACCACGAGCCGCACGGGCGCGCCGTTCTGGTTCGGCAGCACCTCGCCGTACATGCCGAAGGCCAGCAGCGTGAGCGGATGCATCGCCTCGTCCATGCGCAGGCCCTCGGTGTAGGGCCAGTCGAGCACGCGCGAGCCGACGAAGGGCATGGTCTTGGGATCGGCCAGGGTCACGAACTCGATGAACTTGGCATTGCCCTGCGGCTCGACCTTCTTGATGAGCTCGGCCAGCGAATAGCCGACCCACGGGATCACCATCGACCAGCCCTCGACGCAGCGCAGCCGGTAGATGCGCTCTTCCTGCGCGCTGAGCTTGAGCAGGTCCTCGATCGCGTACTTGCCGGGCTTCTTCACCAGCCCCTCGACCTCGACGGTCCAGGGCCGGGTCTTGAGCGTGCCGGCGTTCTTGACCGGATCGCCCTTGTCGGTGCCGAACTCGTAGTAGTTGTTGTAGCTCGTCGCGTCCTTGTAGTCGGTGAGCTTTTCCATCGTCTGCGCGCCGGGCACCGCGGACTTCGCGCCCGGCAGCGCTTCCAGCTTGTTCGGCCGCGCCGTCTGGGCCAGCGCCTCGCGGCCCGCGAAGGAGGCCAGCGCGGCACCGGCGGCACCGCCGGCCATCAGCTTGAGCAGGTCGCGCCGGCCTTCGTAGAGGGCGCGCGGCGTGATCTCGCTGGACAGCGGATGGATGAAACCGCTGGAGCTGCGGCGCGACGGACGGGAATGGAACGACATGACGGGCCTTTCGCTGGAATCGTTGTACTCGGAAGGTAGTTCGTGGCTACCCCCGATTCGGTTACGCGCACGCGGGGCGTGCGGTTTCAATTCTTCGCGAAAGGCGGCCGGCGCGCGCCTACAGCGTGCCGTAGCTGTGCAGGCCGCTCAGGAACATGTTGACGCCGAGGAAGGCGAAGGTCGTGACCGCCAGCCCCGCGAGCGCCCACCAGGCCGCCACGGTGCCGCGCAGGCCCTTGACCAGGCGCATGTGCAGCCAGGCCGCGTAGTTGAGCCAGACGATCAGCGCCCAGGTCTCCTTCGGGTCCCAGCTCCAGTAGCCGCCCCAGGCATCGGCCGCCCACAGCGCGCCCAGCACGGTGGCGATGGTGAAGAAGGCGAAGCCGACCGCGATCGACTTGTACATGACGTCGTCGAGCACCTCGTTGGCCGGCAGGCGCGCCGCGATGCGCTTGCGCCCCAGCAGGATGCCGGCCGCGATCAGCGCCGAGATCGCCGCATAGGCGACCCAGTAGCTGCCGCCGGCCTCCTGCACGCGCTGGCGGAACGCCACCGGCACGAAGCACAGCGCCATGCCCAGCAGCCAGATCGGCGTGAGCTTGTACCAGCGGGTTTCGCTCGCCTGTTCCTTCACGAGGTAGGCGAAGGCCACCATGGCCGCGAGAGAGAAGGTGCCGTAGCCGATGAAGTTGGCGGGCACGTGCAGCTTCATCCACCAACTCTGCAGCGCGGGCACCAGCGGCTGGATCTCGTGAGCCTGGCGCACCAGCGTGTACCAGAGCAGGAAGCCGACCGCCGCGCTCACCACCAGCATCACGAAGGCGCCCAGCGCGCGCGTGCGGTAGTGCTCTTCGTAGTAGAGATAGAACGCGGCCGTGAGCCAGCAGAACAACACGAACACCTCGTAGAGGTTGCTGACCGGAATGTGGCCGATGTCGGGGCCGAGCTGGTGGCTTTCGTACCAGCGCACCATGGTGCCGATCAGCGCCATGGTGATGGCGGCCCAGGCCAGCCGCGAACCGATCGCCTCGAGCGCATCGCCCTGCTTGCCGCCGAAGAAACCGAGCCAGTAGAACAGCGTGCTCATGAAGAACAGCACGCTCATCCAGAGGATGGCCGACTGGCTCGAGAGGAAGTACTTGAGCCAGAACACGGTGTCGGCCCGCGCCAGGTCGCCCTGGTAGGACGCGATGGCCAGCAGCGAGGCCGCCGCGACCACGATCGCCAGCACCCGCAGCGGGCGCCAGAACCAGCCCATGGCGATCACGCAGATCAGCGCACCCACCAGGATCGGCTTCTCGTAGGAATCCATCGAGCCCGCGTGGCGCGCGAAGGCGAACAGGCCGCCCGCGAGCACTAGCGCCGCGAACACCCAGTCGAACAGGTTGCGCCGCGAGAGCCAGCTTTCGTTGAGCGTGAGGGTGGTGGTGTTCATGGTGAGGCTGGCTCTTCTTTCTTCAGGGCGAGCAGCTTGTGCTTCAGATGCTCGAACTCCCGATCGCTGTCGATGGTCTTGCGATTGACCGAGAACGCCATCGTCGCGGCTGTCTCGGTGGTGTTGTCTCCGGCGGCGCCGGCGGGTGTCAGCCACACCCAGAGCCGACGCTCGCGCACGTACAGCATGGCAAAAATCCCGACGATCAGCAACAGACAGCCCAGATAGACGACGTTCTTGCCAGGGGCGCGCGCCACCTGGAACACGCTGGCCTGCACCTGGGTGAAGTCGGTCATCATCATCGCGACCGGGGCCGGATAGAAGTGGGCGTCGCTCAGCGCGATCACCGCCTGCGTGAGGAAGGCCTGCGACTTCTCGTCGCCGGGCAGGGCCGCGAGGCCCGCGCCTTCGCGGCTGAGGTTCAGCACCTCGTACAGCACGTCGTTGAGGATGCGCACCAGCACCGCGCCCGCGCGCTCGCGCTCGGCCTCGGGCACGTTGCTCTCCATGAATTCGGCGATCGCCTGCCAGCCGCCCGCGGAGGCGGCGGCATCGGCGCGCGCGGGCTCGCTGCCCGCGAACAGCGCGAGCGCGCGCGTGGCCGACACCCGCAGCTGGTCGGCCATCTCGGGGCGCTGCGGATCGCTGGCCTTGGCGATGTAGCGCTCGATGGCGCGCGCGCGCATCGCCGGGTCCTCGAGCGTGGCGCGCATGCGCACGAAGCCGTCCATCGAGCCCTGCTCGTCGGCCGGCACGCGCAGGTAGCGGAACGGCTCCTCGGGCTTCTCGCGCATGCCCAGCAGGAACACCGGCTGGCCGTCGCCGGTGTCGACCGGCACCATGTAGTTCTGGTACTCGCGCGCCTGGCCGGCCGCGTCGCGCAGCTTGTAACCGATGCTCGGGCCGATGTTGCGCAGCACCTTGGGCTTGTTGGTCTTGTTGGCCGCGCCCAGGCGCGACTCGATGTCGTGGCGCAGGTCGACCTTGCGCACGTCGGCGCCGCTGCCCATGGCGCCGCCGTCGGCGAAGTTCTCGACGTTGATCACGCGCAGCGCGGCGAACTCCAGCGTGAGCTTCTCCTTGCCGTTGGTGATCTCGCTGCTCGGGCCGCCGATCACGCCCTCGACCTCGAAAGGCTTGGCCGCGGCCGCCATCGGCACCGCCTTGAGCTTCACCGTCGAGCCGCCATCGTCGAAGCTCGACTGGTAGATCTCCACGCCCTTGTAGCTGGCCGGATGGTTGACCTCGATGCGCGCGGGCACCTGCGCGCCGGTCTCGCGATCGTGCAGCACCACCTCACTCGCGAACAGCTTGGGCATGCCGGTCGAGTAGTAGTCGACGATGAACTTCTTGAGCTCGATCGAGAACGGCAGCTCCTGCAGCAGCACGCCGTCGGCCTGGTTGAGGATCGCCACGCTGCCCTGCCCGCCCTCGGGCACCAGGATGTTGCCGCGGAAGGTCGGATTGCTGGCCGACAGCCGGTGCTGCGGCGGCACGTCGGCGATCATGCCGCCGCCGGTGAACACGCTCTTGCCGTTGAACCAGGTCTGTGCGCGCACCACGAGGTCGCCGTCGAGCAGGCCGCCGATGCACACCAGCACGATGGCGCTGTGCGCCGCGATGTAGCCGAGCTTGTGCGCCCCGCCGGCACGCGCGGCGACCATCCAGCCGGCCGGCGTCTTGCCGTCGCCCGTGGCCTCGCGCTGCTGCAGCTTGACCTTCCAGCCGCCGCTCACGAGCAGCTGGCCGATGCGGTTGGCCGCCATGTCGGGCGTTTCGCCGAGCTGCGTCTGCGCGCGCTGGCCGAAGGCCTTGAGGCTCTGGGTGCGGATGTCTTCCTTGAAGGTGCGCAGCTCGACCACGATGCGCGGCGTGTTGCGCACGATGCACAGCGTGGTGCTGATCACCAGGAACAGCAGGATCAGCAGGAACCACCAGGCGCTGTAGATCGAGTCGAGCCGCGCGGCGCGGAACACCTCGGCCCAGAATGGCCCGAACTGGTTGATGTAGTTGTTGATCGGCTCGTGCTGCTTGAGCACCGTGCCAATGATCGAGGCGATGCAGATGATCGTGAGCAGCGCGATCGCGAAGCGCATCGACGACAGCAGTTCCACCGCCGCGCGAACCGCTTGCGGGCCGCGATGGACGCGAAGGCCGTGAGTGGAGACTGACATCGATTGCTAGAGAAGAGAGAAGAAAAGGCGTCCGGAAGAAGCGAAACGCAAAAGGGCGGGCCATCCTTCTGGATCGGCCCGCCCTCTTTTGGGGTTGTTGTCGGCGGTTAGTTCACGCTCGCGCGTGCGGGATCAACGCAGACCGGCGATGTAGTCGGCCACGGCCTTGATTTCGCGGTCGTTGAGCTTGGCGGCCACGCCGGTCATCACGGCGTTGTTGGCGCGCACCGTGGTGCCGTCGCCGCGGAAGGCCGTGAGCTGGGCCGCGGTGTAGTCGGCGTGCTGGCCGCCCAGGCGCGGGTACTGCGCGGGCATGCCGGCGCCGTTCGGGCTGTGGCAGCCGGCGCAGGCCGGGACCTGGCGGTCGGCGATGCCGCCGCGGTAGATCCGCTCGCCCAGGGCGATGGTGTCCTTGTCCTTCGAGAAGCCGGGCTTGACCTTCTTCGAGCCGACGAACCAGGCGATGTTGCGCATGTCCTCCTCGGACAGCGCCGAGGCCAGCGGCTTCATGATCGCGCTCTTGCGCTTGCCGGACTTGAAGTCCTCGAGCTGCTTGAGGATGTATTCGGGGTGCTGCTGCGCCAGCTTGGGATTGGCCGGGATCGCCGAGTTGCCATCCGCGTTGTGGCAGGAGGCGCAGCTCTGGCTGTTGGCCGGGGTGGCATTGAAGATGGTGTCGCCCTTGGCCGGGTCGGGCTTGGCCTTGACCGGTGTGGTCGGTGCGGCTGCCGTCTCCTCGGCAAAAGCACCAGTGCTGACTGCGGTACCAGCGATCCCCACGAGGGCCGCAAGCAGAAAATTGGCAAACAACTTCATATCGGGGGCTCGAATTTATTGGCGCAAAACCCCGCGATTCTACAATGGCGCCCCGTTCCGAAAGCCCATTGATGACCACGCCGTCGCGCAAGAGCACCGCATTTCCTTCCCGCGCGGCCCCCGCCAAAGACCCCGAGACCGCCGAACGCGAACGTGCCGCGCTGGGCTGGCTGCACACCGCGCACTTCCTGACCAGCGCCCCGCAGCTCGAGCACCTGCCGCCCTTCGCCCTGCCCGAGATCGCCTTCGTCGGCCGCTCCAACGCCGGCAAGTCCACCGCCATCAACACGCTCACGCAGCAGACGCGGCTGGCCTTCGCCTCGAAGACGCCGGGCCGCACGCAGCACATCAACCTGTTCGGCATCGGCCGGCAGAAGGTCGACGACGCGGTGCTCGCCGACCTGCCCGGCTACGGCTACGCGGCCGTGCCGCGCGAGGCCAAGCTGCGCTGGCAGCGCGTGATGGGCAACTACCTGATGACGCGCGAGAACCTGCGCGGCGTGGTGCTGATGTGCGATCCGCGCCACGGCCTGACCGAGCTCGACGAGATCCTGCTCGAGGTGATCCGCCCGCGCGTCGAGCAGGGCCTCAAGTTCCTGGTGCTGCTGACCAAGTCCGACAAGCTCACGCGCTCCGAGGGCGCGAAGGTGCTGTCCATCGTGCGACTGCAGGCCGGCGGCGGCGAGGTCAAACTGTTCTCGGCACTGAAGAAACAGGGCGTGGGCGAGGCGGCCGAACTGCTGTCGCGCTGGGTCCACACGGAGGATGCCTCGGCCCAGCCCGACGAGGACAGCGGCGGGCCCGCCGCGGAGCCGCCCGAGGAATCCTGAGCACGACCGGCTGCAGCGGCCGTCCCATCTGCCGAATTCACTATCGAAAAGATAGCAACCAAGAGGAGACAAGACGCATGATCGAGACCTTCCAACGCAGCCTGCCCAACGGCATCACCCTGAGCTGCCGCGCCGCCGGCGAGCCCGGCCGCCCGCTGATGGTGTTCCTGCACGGCTTTCCCGAGGCCGCGTTCATCTGGGACGAACTGCTCGCCTACTTCGCCGACCCCGCGCATGGCGGCTACCGCTGCGTGGCGCCGAACCTGCGCGGCTTCGAGAAGTCGAGCGCGCCCACCGAGGTGGCCGAGTACAAGGCGCAGCTGCTGATCCAGGACATCCAGCAACTGGTGGCCACCGAGAGCAAGGACGGCACCATGGCCGCGCTGGTCGCGCACGACTGGGGCGGCGCCTTCGGCTGGGGCTATGCCAACGCGTTCCCGCAGCAGGTCGGCAAGCTGGTGATCATCAACTCGCCGCATCCCGGCACCTTCACGCGCGAGCTGCGCAACAGCGCGGCGCAGCAGCAGGCCAGCGCCTACATGAACTTCCTCGCGCGGCCCGATGCCGAGGCCCTGCTCGCGGCCGACGACTTCAAGCGCATGTGGCCCTTCTTCCTGCTGATGAAGGCCGGCCCCGACGGCTTCGGCTGGCTCACCGAGGAGGTGAAGCAGCAGTACCGCGAGGTCTGGAGCGCGGGCCTCACGGGTGCCTGCAACCTCTACCGCGTGACGCCGATGAAGCCGCCGCTGCCGGGCCAGACCATCGACGGCATCCCGGTGCTGCCGCGCGAGCGGCTGGTGGTCAACGTGCCGACCTTCGTGTTCTGGGCGCTCGACGACGCCGCGCTGCTGCCGGGCCTGCTCGAAGGGCTCGACGAGTACGTGCCCGATCTCGTGGTCAAGAAGGTGCCGAACGCCACCCACTGGATCGTGCACGAGCAGCCGCGGCTCGTGGCGAGCGAGATCGAGGCCTTCCTCAATCGCCACTGAGGCGGCCGCCGCCGGGCCGCCCCAAGGCGGACCGCGCCTCCCCCCTCGGGGGGTGGAGTTACAGGCGCGAAGCGACTGAAAAGCCGGGGGGCTCAGTAGATCGGCGGGTCGCCTTCGGGGCGGGTCTTGAAGCGGCGGTGCACCCAGTAGTACTGGGCCGGCATCGGATCGATGTAGCCCTGCAGCCGCGTGTTCATCAGCGCGGTGTCGGCCTCGACGTCGTCGGTCGGGAAGTTGCGCCAGGTCTCGAGCACCTCGATCTCGTAGCCCCCGCGCGTGAGCTTCGCGACGATCGGCACCACCTTCGCCTTGCCCAGCCGAGCGAAGCGCGAGAGTGACGGCACGGTGGCCGCCTGCACGCCGTAGAAGGGCACGAAGATGGTCTGGTCGCGGCCGAAGTCCATGTCGGGCAGCAGGTACAGCAGCCCGCCCTTGCGCAGCCCCGAGAGCACCGGCTTGATGCCGTCGACCCGGTTGAGCGCCGCCACGTCGCCGAAGCGCGTGCGGCCCTCGCGGATCCAGGCATCGACCATCGGGTCGCGCTGGGTCGTGTAGATGGTGGCCGAGGGCCGCGCCGTGTGCATCGTGAGCGCGGTGGCCGCGGCGTCCAGGCCGTAGAAGTGCGGCGCGAACAAAATCATCGGCTCGCTGCCCTCGGCGATCTCGCGGATCTCCGCGGCCGCGCCCACGATCTTCAGCCGGCTCGCCACCACCTTCTCGGGCGCATGCCAGAGCCAGCTGCGGTCGAGCCAAGATTGCGCCACGTAGACGAAGCTTTCCTTCGCGATCGCGCGCCGCTCGGCCTCGGACTTCTCGGGGAAGCAGACCGCGAGGTTGGTGTCGACCACGCGCCGGCGCGGCAGCGCGATCGTGTGCAGCACGCGGCCCAGGAAGGCGCCGAAGCCACGCACCAGCGGCAGCGGCAGCGGCGCGATCACGCGCATGAAGCCGATGCCCAGACGGGAACCCAGACTCATCGTGCAGCCCCCCCGGCCTCGGCCACCACGGGCGCGTCGCCGCGCGGTTCCTTGTAGCGCGCGTAGTCCCACACGTACTGGCCCGGCAGGCTGCGGATCAGGCGGCCGATGGCCTCGTTCATGGCCGCGGCCGCGTCCTCGAGCGAGGCCTTCGGGTCGGTCAGCGCGGTGCCCACGATCGGCTCGAAGCGGATCACGTAGCCCGCGCCGCGCGGCAGCCGTTCGCAGACGCTGAGGAAGCAGGCCGCGCCGGTCTGCTGCGCGAGCCGCGGCAGCAGGCTCATGGTGTAGGCGGGCCGGCCCAGGAACGGCGCCCACACGCCCTGCCCCAGCGGCGGCACCTGGTCGGGCAGGATGCCGGTGTAGCCGCCGTTGCGCAACGTGCGCATCAGGCCGCGCACGCCGGTGATGCTGGTCGGCAGGGTCTGCAGCCCGGGCCGGTCGCGCGAGCCGGCGGCGATCAGCGCGGCCATCCACTTCTTGCGCGCGGGACGGAACAGCGCGGTGATCGGGCCATAGCGTTCATGGAAACGCTCGCCGATCGCCTGGCCGCACATCTCCCAGCTGCCCAGGTGGGGCGCGACCAGGATCACGCCCTTCTTCGCCTGCAGCGCGGCCTCGAAGGCTTCCACGCCCTCCCAGCGCAGCACGCGCGGCAGCACCGTCTCGCCATGGGGGCGCAGCCAGAGCCAGGGCAGTTCGGAGGCCATCTTGCCGGCCGCGGCGATGGCCGGGCGGTAGGCGTCGGGGCCGAAGCCGGCGCTGTGGGCATTGGCCCGGAAGCGCCTCCGGTAGTCGGGCGCCAGGGCCCAGACCAGCCATCCGAGCCCCGCGCCGAACCAATGCATCACGGGCATCGGTACGCGGGCAAGCAATCGGAAGAGAGCGATCATGGACAGGTCGGGAATGGGGTCAAGGACGCGCGCGCACGGTTTGGCGCGGCTCGAATAGAATCGAAATTGTCGCCGAGTTACGGAACAACTTGCAGGGCGACAAGCACGGGCGCCGCATGGCGATTGTGCCCGCCGATGGCTCATCGGCATTCTGCTAAAGCGTTCGCCAGGGCTCCGCAGAGTTGGCAACGCGCCAAACCACTTCAAGGAGCTTTGAACAAATGGCGAACGACTTCCTCTTCACTTCCGAATCCGTCTCCGAAGGCCACCCCGACAAGGTGGCCGACCAGATCTCGGACGCCATCCTGGACGCGATCTTCGAGCAGGACCCGCGCAGCCGCGTGGCCGCCGAGACGCTGACCAACACCGGCCTCGTGGTGCTCGCCGGCGAAATCACGACCAACGCGCACGTCGACTACATCCAGGTCGCGCGCGACACCATCAAGCGCATCGGCTACGACAACACCGACTACGGCATCGACTACAAGGGCTGCGCGGTCATGGTCTGCTACGACAAGCAGTCCAACGACATCGCCCAGGGCGTCGACCACGCATCGGACGACCACCTGAACACCGGCGCCGGCGACCAGGGCCTGATGTTCGGCTACGCCTGCGACGAAACGCCCGAGCTGATGCCCGCGCCGATCTACTACGCGCACCGCCTGGTCGAGCGCCAGGCCCAGCTGCGCAAGGACGGCCGCCTGCCCTTCCTGCGTCCCGACGCCAAGAGCCAGGTGACGATGCGCTACGTCGACGGCAAGCCGCACAGCATCGACACCGTGGTGCTCTCGACCCAGCACAGCCCCGACCAGAGCGAGACGCCGACCAAGATGAAGGCCTCGTTCAACGAAGCCATCATCGAGGAGATCATCAAGCCCGTGCTGCCCAAGGAATGGCTGCAGAACACGCGCTACCTGATCAACCCGACCGGCCGCTTCGTCATCGGCGGCCCGCAGGGCGACTGCGGCCTCACCGGCCGCAAGATCATCGTCGACACCTACGGCGGCGCCTGCCCGCACGGCGGCGGCGCGTTCTCGGGCAAGGACCCCTCGAAGGTCGACCGCTCGGCCGCCTATGCCGCGCGCTACGTGGCGAAGAACATCGTGGCCGCCGGCCTGGCGCGCCAGTGCCAGATCCAGGTGGCCTACGCCATCGGCGTGGCCCAGCCGATGAACATCACGGTCTACACCGAAGGCACCGGCGTGATCCCCGACGAGAAGATCGCCGAACTCGTGCGCGAGCACTTCGACCTGCGTCCGAAGGGCATCATCCAGATGCTCGACCTGCTGCGCCCGATCTACCAGAAGACCGCCGCCTACGGCCACTTCGGCCGCGAGGAGCCCGAGTTCACCTGGGAAGCGACCACGCAGGCCGCGGCCCTGCGCGCTGCCGCCGGCCTCTGAGGCCTACCCCGCGTTTTCCGCCGGCCCCGCCGGCGGAAAACGCACCGTGACCAGCAGCCCGCTCGCCTCGCGCGGGTTGGCCGCCAGGTCCACATCGGCTTCGAAGGCCCGCGCGATCTCGCGCACGATGGCCAGTCCCAGCCCCGTTCCCTCGCTGTCTTGCGCCACCCGGTAGAAGCGCTCGAACACGCGCTCGCGCGCCTCGGCGGGAATGCCGGGGCCGTTGTCCTCCACGCTCAGCACGACCGCGTCCGCGGCCTCGTCTACGCCCACGCCCAGCGTCACCCGACCGCCCTCCTGCGTGTAGCGCAGCGCGTTGTCGAGCAGGTTGCTGACCAGCGCATCGAGCAGCGCCGGCTGCGCCCGCACGAAGGCCGTGCCAGTCGCCTCCAATCCCAGGTCGATGCGACGCCGGTCCGCCAGCGCCGCGAGCTGCTCGACGCAACGCAGCGCCACCGCCGCGAGGTCGACCCGCTCGAGCCGCGTGTGCGCATCGCCATGCTCGGCCTGCGCGAGCAGCAGCAGCTTGTTGGTGACGTCGACCAGCCGCCGGTTGCTGGTCTGCATCGCGAGCCACATCGCATCCATGTCGGCCCGGCGCGTGTCCCACTCGCCGCGGTGCTGGCGCGTGTAGCGTGCGTACTCGATCTGCGAGGCCTGCATCGCCAGCGGCGTGCGCAGCTGGTGCGCCGCATCGGCGATGAAGCGCCGCTGCGCCTCCGAGTGCGCGCGCAGCTGCGCGACGAAGCGGTTGATGGTGTCGGCCACAGGCCGCAGCTCGGAGTGCAGCGCGCCGGGATCCACCACCAGGTCCAGATGCAGCGGATCGCGCTGCGCGAGCTGCTGGCTCAGCCGCACGATGGGCCGCAGCTCCAGCGTCAGCGCCGCCACGGCGAGCGCGATGGCCAGCGCCAGCGCGATCAGCAGGTACTCCATCGACGGCCACCACAGCGTGCGCAGCATGTGGTCGCGGCTGCGCTCGGTCTTGCCGACGGCGATGGTGATGTCGCGCGCGCCGCCGACCTCGTACATCGAGCGCGTGGTGACGACCGCGCGCAGCGGCAGGCCCGCGAATTCCGTGTCGTACCACTGGGCGCGGTCGACGCCCTCGGGTTTGCGCCGCGCGGGCAGCGGGAAGTCGGCCGAGCCGGCCAGCACCTCGCCGTTGGCGCCCGTCACGCTGAGGAACACGCGGTCGTGCTCGGGCGAGACGAACAGGCTCAGCGCCGACGGCGGCACGCTGGCCTGCACGTCGTCGTCCTCCCAGATCAGCCGGTCCGACAGCACCTTGGCCGAGGACAGCAGGTCGTGGTCCTGCACGTAGTCGGCCACGCCCGCGGCGTTGCGCCAGTTGAGCCAGCCGCACAGCGCGACGAACAGCGACAGCGGCAGCAGCAGCCACAGCGCGAGGCGCAGGCGCAGGCTGGAGCGCTTCTTCATTCTTCCTGGCGCGTGCGCAGCAGGTAGCCCACGCCGCGCAGCGTGATGATGGTGGCCTGGCTGGCCTCGAGCTTCTTGCGCAGGCGATGGATGTAGATGTCCACCGCATCCGCGCTGGGCTCGTCGTCGAGGCCGAAGATGGCGTCGATCAGCGCCTGCTTCGACACCGTGCTGCCGGCCTTGAGCATCAGGGTCTCGAGCAGCGTGCGCTCGCGCGGCGGCAGCGCGAGTTCCTCGCCGGCCAGCGCGAACTGGCGCGTGCGCAGGTCGTAGCGCAGGTCGCCGCAGGCGATGTCGTTGGCCTTGCCCGGCATCTGCCGGCGCACCAGCACCTTGATGCGCGCCACCAGCTCGCGGATCTCGAAGGGCTTCACCAGGTAGTCGTCGGCGCCGATCTCCAGGCACAGCACCTTCTGGTCGAGCGAGGCGGTGGCCGTGAGGATGATCACCGGCACCGTGTCGCCGCGTTCGCGCAGCCGGCGCAGCACGGCCTTGCCCGGCAGGCCCGGGATGTTGAGGTCGAGCAGCACCACGTCGTAGCCGGCCTGCGCCAGTTGCAGGTCCGCGGCTTCGCCGTTGGCGACGTGGTCGACCACGAAGTCCTGTTCGCGCAGCAGGCTGGAAAGCCAGTGCGCGAGTTGCGGGTTGTCTTCGATCAGCAGCAGCTTCATGCGGTCGGCGGGCGTGGCCGTGGATTCTAGGAAGGGTGGCGGCCAGGGCACGGGCCTAGGGATAACCATGAGGAATCGCGCGCGGCGCTGAAAGCTGGCCGAAGGATGGCGATTCCTAGACTGGCCCGACCGAACAACCTCGACCGGAGACACCCGACCCCATGTCCGCCACCCGCCGCACCCTGCTCGCCGCCACCCTCTGCGCCGCCTTCGCCACGCCTTTCGCCCAGGCCGCCGACGCGCCCATCACCATCATGGTGGGCGGCATCAACAAGATCATCTACCTGCCGGCCAAGCTCACCGAGGCGCTGGGCTACTTCAAGGACGAGGGCCTGAACGTCGAGCTGCAGTCGCAGCCCGCGGGCGTCGACGCCGAGAACCAGCTGATCGCCGGCGCCGTGCAGGGCGTGGTCGGCTTCTACGACCACACCATCGACCTGCAGAGCAAGGGCAAGGAGATCCAGGCGATCGCCGTCTTCTGCAAGGTGCCGGGCGAGGTCGAGCTGGTCAGCACCAAGGCCGCCGCGGCCGGCTTCAAGAGCATGGCCGACGCCAAGGGCGGCAAGACCCTGGGCGTGACCGGGCTGGGCTCGTCCACCGACTTCCTCACGCGCTACCTCGCCGACCGCGCGGGCGTGGCCTCGAAGGACTACTCGCTGCTGCCCGTGGGCGCGGGCAACACCTTCATCGCCGCGATGAAGCAGGACCGCATCCAGGCCGGCATGACGACCGAGCCCACGGTGTCGCAGATGGTCAAGAGCGGCGATGCGCAGGTGCTGGTCGACCTGCGCACCGAGGCCGACACGGTGAAGGCGCTCGGCGGCCTCTATCCGGCCGCCAGCCTCTACGTGCAGAACACCTGGGCCGAGTCGCACAAGGCCGAGGCCGGCAAGCTGGCGCGTGCCTTCGCGCGCACCATGCAGTACATCCAGTCGCACAGCGCCGAGGAGATCGCCGAGAAGGTGCCGCGCGACTACTACGGCAACGACAAGGCGCTCTACGTGCAGGCGCTCAAGGCCTCGCTGCCGATGTTCACCGCCGACGCGAAGATGCCCGCCGGCGGCCCCGAGACCGTGCTCAAGGTGCTGGCCACCTACAAGCCGCTCGTGAAGAGCAAGAACATCGACCTGTCGAAGACCTACAGCAACGCCTACCTCGCGGCGGCGAAATGACCATGCGCCACGGCACTCCCTCTCCCGGCGGCGGCAACGTCGCGACCACCTCCGCGATCGACTTCGACGACGTGTCGCTGCGCTTCATCTCGCAGGACGGCAACGCCACGGTCGCGCTGCGCAACTTCAGCATGTCGGTGGCGCGCGGCGAGTTCGTCGCCATCGTCGGGCCCACGGGCTGCGGCAAGTCGACCACGCTCAACATGATCACCGGGCTGCTCAAGCCCACCGTCGGCCACGTGCGCGTGATGGGCCAGCCGGTGACCGGCGTCGATCCGCGCATCGGCTTCGTGTTCCAGGCCGACGCAGTGTTCCCGTGGCGCAGCGTGGAGGACAACGTGGCCGCCGGCCCGATCTTCCGCGGCAAGCCGAAGAAGGAAGCGATGGAACTGGCGCAGCAGTGGATCCACCGCGTGGGCCTGAGCAAGTTCGGCAAGCACTACCCGCACCAGCTCTCGGGCGGCATGCGCAAGCGCGTGGCGCTGGCCCAGACCTTCATCAACGACCCCGAGATCCTGCTGATGGACGAGCCCTTCTCCGCGCTCGACATGCAGACCCGCACGCTGATGCAGGACGAGCTGCTGCAGCTGTGGTCGAACAACGGCGGCAGCGTGGTCTTCGTGACGCACGACCTCGAGGAGGCGATCGCGCTGGCCGACCGCGTGTTCGTGCTCTCGGCGCGGCCCGCCACGCTCAAGCGCGTCTACGAGATCGATCTGCCGCGCCCGCGCGTGATGGCGCAGGTGCGCTACGACGCGCAGTTCATCGAACTGTCCAAGCACATCTGGAACGACCTGCGCGAAGAGGTCGTCATCCAATGAACAACGCTGTCACACCCTCCCATAACGCCATGAGCACCTCCACCACCACGCCTGCCGCCGCGCAACTGCCCTCGGCCCTCAGCGACGCCGCGCTCGCGCGCGAATCCGAGATCGCGCAGGCGGCCATCCGCGGCCGGCGCCGCATGATCATCGCGCTGCGGCTGGTCGTGCTGGTGGTCGCGCTCGGCGGCTGGGAGCTCGCGGCGCGCCTGAAGTGGATCGACCCCTTCTTCTATTCGATGCCCACGATGATCTACGACCAGCTCGTGGAATGGATGCGCGACGGCACGGCCCAGGGGTCGCTGTGGATGCAGGTCGCGGTGACGCTCGAGGAGACGGTGATCGGCTTCCTGATCGGCTCCATCGCCGGCGTGATCTGCGGCATCGTGCTCGGGCGCAACAAGCTGCTGTCGGACGTGTTCAGCCTCTACATCCAGATCGCCAACTCGATCCCGCGCGTGGTGCTCGGCTCGATCTTCGTGATCGCGCTCGGCCTGGGCATGGCCTCGAAGGTGGCGCTCGCGGTGGTGATGGTGTTCTTCGTGGTCTTCGGCAATGCCTTCCAGGGCGTGCGCGAGGCCGACAAGTACATGATCGCGAACGCGCAGATCCTCGGCGCCTCGCCGCGCCAGCTCACGATGGCGGTGGTGATTCCCTCGGCGATGTCGTGGATCCTCGCGAGCCTGCACGTGAGCTTCGGCTTCGCGCTGGTCGGCGCGGTGGTCGGCGAGTTCCTCGGCGCCAAGGAAGGCATCGGCCTCCTGATCTCGACCGCGCAGGGCGCCTTCAATGCCAGCGGCGTGTTCGCGGCGATGATCGTGCTCGCGGTGGTCGCGCTGGCGGCCGACTTCCTGCTGAGCTCGCTCGAGAAGCGGCTGCTGAAGTGGCGGCCCGCGGCCTTCTGACGCGCTCAGCGCTCCATCGCGACGGCGGGCAGTGCCCGCCGTTTTTCATGGCGGCCCGCAGGCTCAGAAGCGGTACGAACCGCTCATGCCCACCGTCAAGTTGCGCCCCGGCGCGGGCTCGAAATAGCGCGCATTGCCTTCGTTGACGATGACCGAGCCGGCATAGCGGCGGTCGAACAGGTTGTCCACGCGCGCGAAGGCGTTGAACTCCCAGCGCTCCCACTTCTTGAGGTAGCCGGCATAGGCCGCCGCGACCGCGTAGCCGGGCGCGCTCGCGCTGTTGAGGTCGTTGGCCTTGATGCGGCCCAGCGCGCGCATCTCCACGCCCGCGCGCCAGCCCTCGGGCGGCACCCAGCCCAACGAGGCGAACAGCGACTGCCGCGCGATGCCCGGGATGCGGTTGCCCGCGCCCACCGTGTTGGCGGCCGCGCACGGCGAGGGCGAGCAGAAGGCGTCGCGGTAGGTGGCGTCGAGCCAGGTGTAGGCCAGTTGCGTGCGCCAGTGGTTCTCGGTTTCGTGCTGCCAGGCCAGCTCGAAGCCGTTGCGCCGCGTGCGGCCCGCGTTCTGGAAGGTGGCGCGGCCGCCGAGGTTGGTGTCGGTCACGATCTCGTCGCGCGTGCGGGTGCGAAACAGCGCCGCGGTCAGCAACCCGCCGCCGAGCCGCGCCTTGGCGCCGAGCTCGAGGCTGTCGTTGACCGAGGGCCGCAGCGCGAAGTTGAGCCCGCTCGCGCCGCCCGCGCGGTACGACAGCTCGTTGAGCGTCGGCGTCTCGAAGCCGCGGCCGATGGAGCCGTAGAGCGCGATGTCGCGCGTGGCCTGGAAGCGCAGCGAGGCCGCGGGCAGGGTCTTGGCATAGCGCGCGCTGCCGCTGTCGTCGCGGTTGCTGCCGACGATGTAGCGGTCGCCCGAGTCGAAGTGCACGCTGCTGCGCCGCAGGCCGGCCTCGAGCGTCCAGCGCTCGGCGAAGCGCCAGGTGGCCTGCGCATAAGGATCGAGGTTCCAGACCTCGTTGCGCTCGTAGCGCCGCAGCCGGCCCTGCACGCCGAGGATCTGGGCCGCGCCGCTGCCGAGGTAGTTCTCGTAGCCGCGGCGCCATTCGCGCAGGCTGTCGTAGCCCAGGCCCGCCACCAGCTCGAAGGGACGATCCGCCAGGGTGAAGGCACCGGTCCAGCGCAGGTCGAGGCCGCCGTACTGGCGCGTGAGGTCGATCACGCCGCCCGCATGCAGCGGGTTCTGCTGCGCCGAGGGCGGGATCGACTGGTACTGCGTGGTCTTGCGCTCGCCGCCGTAGACCATCAGGCGCAACTGCTGCGTCTGGCTCAGGCGGCGCTCGTAGAGCAGCCCGGCCTGGGTCTGCTCGACGGTCTTGCGGGTGTCGTACTGCACGGCCAGCGGCGCGAGCCGCGGCGCCAGCGCGTACTGGTCGGCCGTGAGGCCCAGCGGGTCCTGCGCATCGATGCGCACGCTGTTGACGACCAGCGTGAGCCGGTCGCCGTTGTCGAGCGCGATGCCGAGCTTGCCGTTGGCGATGTCGCGCCGCGCGGCGCTGTGCTCGCGCCAGCCGTCGGTCTGGAAGCGGCTGGCGCCGAGCAGGTAGTCGATGGCGCCCTGCGAGCCGCTGGCCTGCAGCGACTGGCGCCAGGTGCCGTTGCTGCCTCCCGCCGCCGAGTAGGACAGTTTCAGCCGGCCCTCGCCCGACGCGGTGAAGGCCTGCAGCACGCCGCCCGAGGAGTTGCCGTAGAGCGCCGAGAACGGACCGCGCAGGATCTCCACGCGGTCGAGCGAGCCGATGTCGATGTTCGAGGTCTGGCCCTGGCCGTCGGGCAAGGTGGCGGGAATGCCGTCGACGTAGAGCCGCACGCCGCGCACGCCGAAGGTCGAGCGCGCGCCGAAGCCGCGGATCGAGAGCTGCAGGTCCTGTGCGTAGTTGAGCCGGTTCTGCACCTGCAGCCCGGGCACCGCGCCCAGGCTCTCGGACAGGTTCACGCCGAGGCGGCCGTCGCGCATGGACTCGCCGTCGACGCGATCGACCGAGCCCGGCACGTTGAAGGGCGCGACCTCGCCGCGCGGCGTGGAGACGGTGATCTCGCGCAGCGAGGCGCCCGCGAACGGCGACGGTGTTTCGGTCGCAGACTGCGCGCGCGAGGCCGTGGAGAGATCGAGCAGGAGACAGGCGACGGCAGCGGCGGCAACGGGTTTCATGCCGCCGATTCTGCGGTGTCGCGCCGACGTGAAGCCTCGGGGTTTCTCACCGTGGCGCGCGGAACGCGCGAACCGATACGACGAGGCGAACTACTCGCTGGCCGGACGCGGACGGCGCCAGCCATACCACGCGCCCACCGCCACCGGAATGCCGAGCGTGATCCAGGCCAGGACGTCGCCGAGCCCGCCGTCGCTGAACAGCGCCGAGATCAGGCCGAAGCTAGTGAGCAGGCCGAGGACGATCGGCCAGCCCCAGAGGCGCCAGAAGCTGTGGTGCTGCGGATGCTTTGCGGTCATGGGCTCAGGCTTTCAATGCGGGCGCGGGATCGGCTTGCGGTGCGCCCCCCTCCTCGCGCTGCGGACGTTCGGCGGCCGCCCTGGCAGCCGCCGCGGGCACGGTGTTGCCGCGCTTGAGCCACAGATACAGCCCGCTGCCCAGCACGATGATGGTCGCGATGTCGAGCAGCGCCCAGAGGATCTGCATCGGCATGCCGCCGTAGTCGCCGAAGTGCAGCGGCTGCGACACCAGCAGCGCCGTGAGGTACCAGGGCAGCTTCGGCGCCGCCGTGACCTGCGCGGTCTTCGCATCGACCAGCACCGGCTGCAGCAGTTTCGAGGTGAAGGGCTCCTTGCCCTGCAGGAAGAAGGTGGTGTGGTGCGGGCTCGAGAACGAGGTGCCCGGAAAAGCGATGAACGACAGCCGGTTGCCCGGCGCCTGCTGCATCGCCGCCTCGTAGGAGCGCTGCACCGAGCCGCGCTCGCTCACGGCGACCACGGGCTCGTTCTTGTAGGGCGCCAGCAGCGTGGTGAGCTGGTCGTACTGCCAGTATTTGATCACCAGGTCGGCCCAGGTGTTGATCATGCCGGTGGCGCCGACCACGAACAGCCACACCAGCGTGACGATGCCCAGCAGGTTGTGCAGGTCGAGCCACTTGAGGCGCGGCCGCTTCTCGCGGCGCACCGTGCCGAACTCGAGCTTGCGCATGAACGGCGAATACAGCACCACGCCCGAGACGATCGCGACCAGCAGCAGGAAGCCCATGAAGCCGAGGAACAGCTTGCCCGGCAGGCCCGCGAACAGGTCGACGTGCAGCTTGAACATCACGTACATGAAGCCCTCGTCGAACTTCGGCTGCGCGAGGATGACGCCGGTGCGCGCATCGACCGCGACCGACTTGAAGTCGTCGGTGGGCGCGGGCGTGGGCGTGAGCGTGACGAACCACAGGCCGTCGTCGTCCTCGGGCTGCGAGGCGAACTGCACCACGCGGTCGGGGTGCTGCGCGCGCGCCACCTCGAGCACGCGATCGAGGCTCACGCGCGGCGTGCCCGCGGGCATCTTCGGCGCCTCGACCTCGGTGCCCAGCAGGTGGCCGATCTCGTGGTGGAAGATCAGCGGCAAGCCCGTCAGGCACAGCAGCAGCATGAAGACCGTACACACGAGGCTGCTCCACTTGTGCACCCAGGCCCAGGTCTTGATCTTTCGGCTGTTCATCGACATGGCGGAATTGTCCCCGAGGCTCGGTGTGGCGGCGGCTCGAAAAACCTCAGAACTTGTAAGTCGCGGTGGCGACCACGTTGCGGCGCGTGCCGTACCAGCAGTCGCCGCGGGCCAGACAGGTGCTGAAGTAGATCTTGTCGGTCACGTTGTTGATGTTGAGCGCATAGCGCCACTTGTCCGACTCGTAGGCCAGCATCAGGTCGAGCAGCGCCACCGACGGCACGCGCGGGCCCGCGCCCGTGCTTTCGATGTCGCGGAAGCCGCTCATGTAGCGCACGCCGGCGCCGGCCGAGAAGCCCGTGATGCCGCCGACGGCGAAGCGGTACTTGCCCCACACCGAGAGCTGGTTGCGCGGCGTGTCGGTGAGCTTGGGATCGACCTCGATGTAGGTGTAGTTGGCGATCAGGTCGAGGTCACGCGCGAGCGTGGTCTTGAGCTCGAGCTCGAGGCCCTTGTTCTTGCTCGAATCGACCTGGCGGCCGTAGTTCGGGTTGGTGCTGTCGAAGACGGTGCGGTTCTTCTCCTTGAGCGAGAAGACCGAGGCCGTGAAGCTGGTCGGCGAACCCGCGGGCTGGTACTTGACGCCGGCCTCGACCTGCTCGCCGCGCAGCGGCTTGAACAGCCGGCCGTTGACATCGGTGCCGGCCTGCGGCGTGAACGACTCGGTGTAGCTCAGATAGGGCGCCCAGCCCGAGGGCAGCGTGTACATCACGCCGAGCCGGCGCGAGGTGGCGGTGGTGGTCTCCGAGGCACTGCCTTCGGTGCCGGCCGTGCTGCGGTCGTAGCGCAGGCCCGCGACGAAGATCCAGTTGTCGAGCTTCATCTGGTCCTGCAGGTACACGCCGGCATTGCGCTGCGTGGTGCGGGGCTTCCAGCTCAGGTCGGTCACGGGCACGTAGCCCAGGCCGTAGACCGGGGTGTAGGCGTCGATGGCGCTGTAGGCCGAGCCTTCGTACTTGTCCTGGCGCTGGCGCGAATACTCGGCGCCCACCAGCAGCGTGTGGCGCAGGGCGCCGGTGTCGAAGTGGCCCTCGACATGGTTGTCGATGCCCGTCATGCGGGTCCAGGTCAGCGACTTGTCGTTGATGCGGCCGATCACGCGCTGGCCGATCGGGTCCATGCCCCAGCCGCCGGGGATGGAGAAGAAGTCCGCATAGTGGTAGTGCGAGTCGTTGTAGGTGCGCGACATCCGGAAGTTCTGCCGGAACGACCAGTGGTCGTTGAACTGGTGCTCGAACAGCCAGCCGAAGGTCTTGCGCTCGGTGTCGTAGCCGTCGCCGGGCTCGCCGATGAAGCGGCTCACGGGCAGCTTGCCGTTGACGTTCGGCAGGATCGTGCCCTGCCACGGCAGGAACTGCGAGGTGCTGCCGGTCTTGTCCTTCTGGTAGAGGCCCTGCAGGGTCAGCGAGGTGGCGGCGCTCGGGCGCCAGGTCAGCGAGGGCATGACCAGCGTGCGGTCGTCGGGCACGTAGTCGACCTGGGTGTCGGCCTTGCGCTGCAGCGCCACCAAGCGGTACGACCAGTCGCCATCGGCCGTCAGCGGGCCGGTCAGGTCGGCCTGGATCTGCTTGCGGCCCCAGGAGCCGAACTGCACGCCCACTTCGCGCGCGGCCTGCGTCTGCGGCCGCTTGCTGACCATGTTGATCACGCCGCCCGCCGTGCCGGCGCCGAACAGCATGCCCGACGGGCCGCGCAGCACTTCGAGGCGCTCGAGCGTGTAGGGATCGGGCCGCGCGGTCGCGGTGTACCAGCCCGCGGAGAAGAGCTGCAGCCCGTCGAGGTAGACCGAGGCATCGCTGCCGCGCACCAGGAAGCTGTCGGAGCGCGAGTCCAGGCCGTAGGCATCGGAGCGCACGCCGGCCGCGTAAGTGAGCGCATCCTGCAGGTTGGTGGCGCCCTGGTCCAGGATCTGGTCGCGGGTCACGACCGTCACCGACTGCGGCGTTTCGGCCAGCGGCGTATCGGTCTTGGTGGCGGTCGCCGCATTCCTCGCGCGGTAGCCGTTCACCGGCGTGGTCGCCGTTTCGGCCGGGGCCTCGACCCGGATTTCGGGCAGTGCCGTCGTGGCGGCCGTTTGTGCCAGCACCTGCTGGTTCGCGTAGATCGCCAGACACCCCATCAGCGCCAAGGCATTGCGCTGCGTCAACAAGACCGCCATTCCGACTCCACTCCTCTAGATATTAAGAACCATTCTCATTCTAAAACGGAATAATTCACATTTCCGCCAAATCCGGGTGGATCCAAGGGGTGCCGCCTGACCTTGCGACTCGTGGTTTCGGCGCAACACAGCTAGCATCGGCGCGCGCCAGCCGCGGGATAGTCCCGTCAAGCTTCGTCCGCCGCCCCTGCAACATTCGCGCGTCCGCCGTCATGCACACCACCCTCGCCTCCCGGTTCCTCGCCCTGCGCGGCGCCGCGGCATGGCTGCTCGCGCTGGCGGCCGCCTTCGTGCTCGCGGGCTGTGCCGGCCTGCCGCCGCGGGCCGCCGACACGCCGGTGCTCGCCATCCCGGCCTCCAATGCCACCCTGCTCGGCCGCGCCGCGGCCCATCTCGACGCGCCGCGCGACGGGCTGTCGAGCGTGCGGCCGCTGATCGAGGCCTCGTTCGCGCTCGATGCGCGGCTCGAGCTGATCCGCCGCGCGCAGAGCTCGCTCGACGTGCAGACCTACCAGCTCGGCAACGACAAGACCGGCCGCCTGCTGCTGCGCGAACTGCGCGATGCCGCGCGCCGCGGCGTGCGCGTGCGGCTCCTGCTCGACGACTTCTATACCTCCGGCATGGACCCGCTGCTGCTCGGCCTGGCGGCCGAGTCGAATGCCTCGGTGCGGCTGTTCAACCCCTTCGTGAATGCGCGCGACCACTCGGCCACGCGCTGGATGGAGTTCCTCGGCGACTTCCGGCGGCTCAACCACCGCATGCACAACAAGCTGTTCGTGGCCGACGGCGCCATCGCCATCGCGGGCGGGCGCAACCTCGCCGACGAATACTTCCTGCGCAGCGAAGTCGCCAACTTCATCGACTTCGAACTGCTGATGGCCGGCCCGGTGGTGGCCGAATCGGCCGCGGTCTTCGACACCTACTGGAACAGCGACGTCGTCTATCCGATCGAGACCGTGGCCATCAACCACCGCACGTCCGCCGTGTTGAAGGCCGATTTCGAAACCGCCACCTCGTTGCGCTTCGCGCCCTGGCCCGATCCGCCGGGCGACGGCGACGTGCTCGGCGATCCGCCGCTGGGCCTGCAACTGCTGAACATCCCCACCCTGCAATGGATGCGCGCCGACGCGCACGCCAGCGCCGACAGCCCGAACAAGGCGCTGGGCGTGATGCGTCACCCCACCGAATCGGTGGCGCAGCGCTTCCACGAACTGGCCGCCACCGCGCGCTCGAGCGTGCTCGTGATCTCGCCCTACTTCATCCCGGGCGACGAAGGCATGGCGCGCATCCGCGAAGGCCGCCGACGCGGCGTGCAGGTCAGCGTGATCACCAATTCGCTGGCCGACAGCGACGAGCCGCTGGTCAACATCAACTACAACCGCTACCGCGTCGACATGCTCAAGCTCGGCGTGGAGCTCTACGAGGTCAGTACCCAGCAGCTCAAGCGCAGCGGCCAGTTCCGCGACCTGCTGAAGAAGGCGCGCGGCCGGCTGCATGCCAAGCTCGCGCTGATCGACCGCGAATGGGTGATGCTGGGCTCCATGAACCTCGACCCGCGCTCGGCCCTGCTCAACACCGAGTTCGGCGTGCGCGTGCGCAGCTTCGACCTGACCCAGGCCCTGCTCTATGCCTACCAGCTCGACGACATCGAGGGCGTCTACCGCGTCGTGCTCAAGCCCGATGGCGAGAACGTGCAGTGGATCGGCACGGGGGACGTCAACAACGAGGTGCTCGACAGCGAGCCCGATTCGAGCATGCTGACGCGGTTTCAGCTGCTGCTGTTCTCGTGGTTCGTGCCGACGGATCAGCTGTGAAGTTGCCGCGCGAGCCGGCCGCCCCTGCTTACTTGTAGGCCAGCGTCAACGTGACCATGCCGTCGGCCTGACCGGGGACGATGTCCTTGGCCGTCTGGTAGTAGCGCGCCTTGAACGGCATGTCGATCGTGCCAGCCGCGGAATTGCCGATCGCGACAGGCTGGCCGAATTTCACCGGCGTGTTGGTCTTGCCGTCGAGTATCTGTATACCCACGCCGACGGCGACCTTGTCGGCATCGGAAGAGAGCTGGAGCACGCCAGGCTTTTCCGACGGATCCGCCGTCCCTTCGAGGATCAGAGACACGGTATTGCCCTGCTGATGCTCCGACACATCGCAAGCCACGCCGATATTGAAAGTTTTTTCCGCCGCCGTGCTGCCCACGCCCGAGAAGCGATTCATTCGCACATCCCCCAGCGAGACCGTCTGGTTCTGCGTCGCCGTGGTGATCTGGCAGGTGGGCGCGAGGATCCTCACGGTGCCGATGTTCGCGGTGAACCACTGCTGCGTAGAGTCCCCCCTTGTATGAAAACGAGCATATTCGCCGGCAGCAATTAACCCGTTTCCGACGACTGGCGCCGTCTTGACCAAATCGATGATCACTCCTGTCCATCCGATATAAACGGATGACGTAGTGGTCGGCCAATTTCCGGTGTAGGTGTCATTGAGATCGATATTGCTTCCCGCTATCTTCACTCTGTAGCCGATGCCGTCGATATTGGTCGAGTACGTCGGGGGAGACAGTCCAGGCACCAGTGCGCCCCGAAGCGGTGAAAGCACGGCACGAACGCCCGCGGCCGTTTTATTGCACTGACCAATCCAGAATGGATAGCTTGAAAACTTGATGACATTGCTGCTCAAAATGGTCTCACCGACCTTTGCCGTCCGCAATGCGGTGGTCGTTCCTGACACATTGAACGTGCGTGCGCCTTTGTTCATGTTGGTGCTGTATTCGCAGTTCGCGAACGCACTGCCCGACGCGATGCTCAACCCCGCCAGAGCACCGAACCCGAGAAAGCAACGATAAAGCGCGCTCATCGGCAGATCTCCTTCATTTCGTGGATGGGCGCCGCAACGTCCTGAGCAGGTACGCGATAGCTGACCTGACATTGCGCGCCGGCACGGTCGCCCCAGATGACTTTCAAGGTGCCCGTCTCACCCGCGCCGGTCACGTAGGCCTGGCCCTCGGGCCCGACCACGCCCACTTCCTGCCCCGCCTCGTTGTCGATGCGCGCGCCGAAGGGGAGCGGCCGGCCTTGCGGATTGGTCAGCGTCAACATCAGCCGATAGCCGACCGAGGTCTCGTACGGCGCCAGCACCACGGCGCCTCGCGTGGGCACGACCTCGCGCGCGGCATGCTTGACTTCGACCTTGTCGTCCAGGTCCTGTGTCAGCAGTGCGAGGCGGTTGTTTCTATAGGGCGTGAGATTGGGCACGACGGCATGGCCCGAGCCGTCGGTGCTCACGCCGGACTGCGACTCGATGCCCACGCCCGAGGCCTTGGGAACACGCACGAGCGCGATGGTTTCGCCCAGGGGCTGCGACAAGGTCACGCCTTCGCCATGCGCCACCAGGCCGCCCGCCACGCTGATATTGGTCTGGCCATAGCCCTGGCCCTGACTGTGGCTCAGGTTCACCTGGCCGCTGCGTCCCTTGTAGTTCAGGTTCGCGCTGCCATTCGATCCGTCCTCGTTGGAGCGGTCCACCGTCAGGCCGTAGGTCAGGCGGAAGTCGTCCCATGCGCTGCCGGAAACCCCCGCCTGATGGGTGACACGGCCCTGGTTGTTGCGCGAGACGGCGTAGCTCGCATTGACGTTCGATCCGAGCGGAATCGACAGCGTCAGCATGACCTGGCGATTGGCCGGTCCCCGGAGGTTGGAGACCTGGCTGTAGAAGATGTTGTAGCCCACCCGCCCGTAGCTGCCGGAATAGCCGACCTGCACGAGCTTGTCCTTGCGGTCGCTGCCCCAGTAGCTCTGCTGCCGGGCCGACGCGTAGAACGAGCCCCACTCTCCCAACGGCTGCGCCAAGTCCAGCCGCACCTCGCTGCGCCGATTGAAGAAGGGCAACTGGTTCTCCGCTGCATAGCGCATCTCGACCGATTCGGAAAAGGTCCGGAAGCCGCTCGTCGAATAACGGTAGCCGGCCATGCGAAACGTGGTGCCCGTGTCATCGATCGTCTTGGAATACAGGGCCCGCAGCGACTGGCCGCTGAGGGTCTGGTCGCCCTGGCCTTCGGTTCGGGCATGCGTGAGGTCCAGCGACACCGCGCCGAGGCCATACATGTTCTTGCCCGAGCCGATCATCCCGGCCTGATAGCCGCGCGCCAGCGTGGCGCCGCCATAGACGGAGAAATCCTTCGGCAAGCCTCGCGCCAGCGTGCCCTGGACGAAATAGGGGCGCTCGGCGTTGCCTCTGTAGCGCTCGTCACCGCTGCGGAACTGGCCCGCGGTGGCGCTGTAGCGCCACGTGCCTTCGCGCAGCAGCGTGGGCACCGCGGCGAAGGCCTGGATGTAGCGCGTCTCGCGGCCATCGGCCTCGGTGATCGTCACTTCCAGGTCGCCACCCGATGAAGTCGGGTACAGGTCGTCCAGCGCGAAAGGGCCGGGCGCGACGTAGGTGTTGTAGATGATGTAGCCGTTCTGCTTCACCGTGACGCGGGCATTGGTCTGCGCCACGCCCCGGATGGTGGGCGCATAGCCTTGCAGGCTGTCCGGCAGCATGGCGGTGTCCGAGGCCACCTGCACGCCTCGGAACTGGAAGCCGTCGAACAGCTCGGCCGATGTGAAGCCATCGCCGATCAGCAGCTGGCCGCCGATCGAAGGAAGATCGCGCTGCGCGTACGTCTGGACGGCCTGCCAGCGCCCTTTGGCGTCGAAGCCGCGGTCGTAGTTGGAGCGGTGGCGAAAACGCCAATCGCCAAGGTTGAACCCTCCCAGCACCGAGGCGTAGAACGTGTTGCGCTCGACCTTCTCGCCGCCGAAGGCGCCGGTCGAGGTCGGCCCTCGATAGGAGAGGCTGTTCGATCCATGGTTGCGCGACACGCTGAGCTGATAGTCCAGCATGGCGGCACTGATGCCATGGTCCCATTTCGACGGCTCGACGGCCCCCCGGGCCGAGCGCTTCAGGGCCGCCTGGGGAATGCTCAGCAGCAGCCGCTGCTGGCCTGCGTCGTAGGTGGCCGTGGCCTCCGGCACCGCGGCGTTCAGGTCGACGCAGCTTTCGGGCGGCAGCGTCGACAGGCTGGAGAAGACCTCCACGTTCACGCCCGAGCTGCGCAGCAGGTCCACCGTGAGGCAGGGCACGGCATCGCGCTTTCCTTCCACCGCATCGAAGCGGACCTCCACCTTGCTCAGCGGGGCGCCATTGCGGATGATTTCGACCATGTAGACGCCGGGCATCACCTGATTGCCGAACGAGAACATCGAAAGATCGGCGTTCGCCTGGTCGCCGTTGATGGTCAGGAATTTCTCGTTGAAGATGCTTTCCTTCGGCTTCTGCGCATGGCCGGCGTGTGCCACGAGCGCGAGCGCAATGGCCGAAAGCGCGTGCTTTCGAACATTTCGAGGGGGGACGTAGGCACTCACGACATTCATCTCCGTGACGTCATGGCCGCTTGTCGGTTGCCGCGGCTTGAGGCTGGAGTTCCACGGGCTCGTTCGCCGCGGGAACGCGGACGCTTTCCTGAGGGGTTTGCCCGCCGAAATCGTTGATCGTGGTGAACTTCACGGAAACAGCCTGCGGTTCCGTGATGTTGTTCAGCGGATAGATGCGCTCCTCCATCGGCGGCAACATGTCGGGATTGATCTCCTGCTGATTTCCATTGACATGGAGATAGGTGAAGGTGACGTGATAGGGTGTCGGATTGACGATCTTCAATGCGGCGCCCTTGCCGTCCTGCCCCGCCACGATGGCCCACTTCAACCGGTTCCGGGCGGCCGCCGGATCGCCATCGCGCAGGGCCGTGGGCCGATAGAACAGCTTGATGCGCGTGCGCACCGCGATCTGCAGCACGTTGTCTTCCTGCGCCTTCTCGGGAATCTCCTTCACGTTGAGCCAGAACGCCGATTCGCGGTCGGCGGGAAGATCCTTGGATGTGCGCAGTACGCGCAGAATGTTTTCCACGCCGGGGTCCAGCCGCGAGAGAGGCGGCGTGACCAGGAAAGGTGTCTTGTTCTTGCCTTCGCCGGCATCGATCCAGGCTTGCACGACATACGGCGAACCGCTTTCGTTCTTCATCGAGATCGATGCTTCGCGGTCTTTCTCGTTGAGGATGACGCGGGTACCACCGAGCATGACGGCGGCATCGGCCGGCGCGATATGCACACCCAGCAAGCCGACTACCATCAACGTGACACCTGCCGAGCGCAGCGCGTTTTTGAAAAGCATGGAATTCCCCGATGCGCAATCCAGGCGGCGCGTGACGCACCTCAGGTGCGCGGCGAGCCGGTCCGGCGCCAAGAAGAAGAAAGAAGAAGAGGGAAAAAATGGCCCGTGAAGGAGCGGGCCGTATCCGGTTGGAACATCCCATCCGGCTGCCGCCGGACGGGTTCCGGATTTACTTGTAGGCGATCGTGAAGTTCGCGACGGCGTTGGCCGAACCGCTCTTGACGGTGTCCTTCTTGGTCGTCACGTAGCCAGCCTTGAACTGCAGCGAGAAGTCGCCCTTGCCCAGGCTGTAGTTGGCGGACGCCGCGTTGTTCGCGATCTGGCTGCCGGCGGAGTCGAGCACTTCGATGCCGACGCCGACCGCCGGGTCGGTTTCGCCCAGGCCGACGGCCAGATACGCGGAGTTGTCGGCATGGGGCGGTCCGCTGAACGTCACCGTGGCGCCGGTGGCCGTTTCGCCGCAGTTCATCAGCTTGATCACGAACGGCACCGGCGTGGACTTGGTGCCGTCCGCGGTGGCCATGTAGGCGGTGGAAATGGTGCCCAGTTCCACGTTCTGGTTCTTGCTCTCGCCAGCGATGGAGCAAGGCGCCTCGATGATCTTGCCTTTGAAGTTGACAGTGCCATCGATCGCGAAAGCGCTCTGGGCGGCGACACCCAACGCGGCGACAGCGACGATCTTTGCGACCGTGAATTGATTCATTTGTATTTCCTAGGGAATTGGATTGATAAATTAAGAGACCAGTGCCGAGATGGCGGAGCGAAGTCTATTCAGGAAAAACACGTCAAAAATTGAACTTTGACAATTGTTCAATATTGCAACTAAGGTATGACTGGCAATTCGGACTGCGATCGATCGCCACTCGATGTCACGACACGCACCAGTCGGAATCCCTGCGCATAGACGCTTGCCAATTGCGCCCCGTTCTCGGGCTGCAATTTCAGCTTGACGCGCAATCGGTAGATATGCGTGTCGAGCGTTTTGGAATCGATACCGAGTTCCCGGCCCCAGATGGCCTTTTCGAGCATGGTTCGCGTGACGAGCTTGCCGACATTGCGGAACAGATACAGCGCCAGATCGAACTCCCGACGCGACAACTTGACCGGCTGGCCGTACAGGCAGAGATGACGGGCGGGAAGGTCGATGGCATAGACACCCACGCGCAATACATCGCTGGGGAGCTCGAGGTGCGGATAGGCGCGCCGGGCCAGGGCCTGGATGCGCGCCGCGAACACGGAGCGATGCGCGGGCCTCGGCAGGACATCGTCGACACCGGCCGCATACAGGGTGGCGATGACGTCTTCACGGAGTTCCGTGCTCAGAAGCAGAACGGGTGGCAGGTCACCGACCCGCGCACGGATACGCTCGATCAACAGGCAGGCCTTCTCGGCGGAGAAACGGTGCAGGTCGAGGACGAACAGGCCGGCATTTCCCGTGTCGTCCTTCTCGACGGAATGAACGTCGAGCGCCATGGTGCGAATCGAATAGCCGAGGTCCACGAGCAAGCTGGCGAGCGCCTCGGCCTGTGCCGTATCGTCGCCCAGCAGCGCAATCTGCAATGGCTGCTCAGCGCAGCGCTCTTCTTCGGAGTCCATCTCGATGCGGTGCCTCGAAACACTCCATTTGTCGCTCTGGGGCATTTCGGCTTTGCGCGACAACGCGCGCGCATGACCGCCATGAAAGCCACGAGAGATGGAACCCTGCCAAAACATACTGTCTCCTGTGTCTGCAAAACACCAATACCGTCACCCTGACCGCGCTTCCGAGGGGGGATTCAGGGCCACCAGGCGGTAGCCGACCCCATAGATCGTCAACAGCCTCACCCCCTTCTCCGGCCCCAGCGAAAGCTTTCTTCGCACGCGGGTCACGTGCACGTCGAGCACCCGCGAACCGGGACTGGCGGGCCGGTCGAAGAGCTGCGCTTCGATCTCCGCGCGGCCGATGACCTTGCCGAGGTTCTGGAACAGGATCAGCGCCACCTCGAACTCGCGTGGCTGCAGGCGGACTTCCACGCCATCGACCAGCACCACGCGCGCCTGCCGCTTGAAATGGAAGCTGCCCCAGATCAGGTCTTCCTCGACCGGCGGCGCGCTGGTGCCGTTCCTGCGCGAGTGCAGCAGCCGCAGGCGCATGGCCAGCTCGGCACCGTCCACCGGCGCCGTGGCGAACTCGATCCGTTCGCCGTTGATCGATTCGTCGTCGAAGGTGGACGCGAGCTCCAGGGCATCGCGCGAGACGACCACGAGGATCGGCAGCTTCACCATGCTGCGCAGGTTGACCCAGCGCCGCGGGCTCCACGCCTTGTCGGCACAGGCGATCAGCGCGTCGTAGCGGCGGCCCGAGGACAGCGAATCCCACAGGTTCTGCACCGAATCGAAGGCCGCCGAGGCGAACCCTTGCGAATCGAGCGCATCGCGCAACGCACCTCGGTTGCGGTCGTCGCCGAAGACCAGCGCCAGCGAGGAGATGGATCCCGGGTTCGAGAGCCCGGCGTTCGTCGTCGGGCTCATGCGTACGCTCCAGGCGCCGGCGCCGCCGATTCGGAGCTCGGGACCAGCTCGGCCACGAAGCGCCGGACGCTTTCGCGGACCACATCGAGGTCCATGTCAGGCTCGCGCGACGCGCGCAGCACCACGCCTTCGACGAAGCATTGCAACGCAAACACCCGGCCGCGAATCTCCGCCTCGGGCAAAGAGCGGTTGGCCTGGCGCAGGCGGGCCTGCAACAGGGCGACGAGCGCCTGGCGTTCGCGAATCACGGCCTGCGCGTTGGCGCCGGCCACGCGTGCCCGGCGTGTGCCCTCCGCGACCGCTTCCAGCATGAATGCCGCGTTTGCCGCGCCGGTGGAGCGCCAGCAGCGCATCCGGTCGCAAACGAAGGCCGCCACGGCCTCGGGGGTGAGCTCCGTCAGGCTGCCGAGCCCCAGCCCCTGCAGACGGTCGAGCAAGGCCAGCACGATGTCGTCCTTGGTCGCGAAGTGGCGACGAATCTCGTCAGGACTCGTTTCGGCCGCATCGCAGATGCAGACCATCGATACGGCCCGGATGCCACGCTGCGCGAAGCACATGGCCGCCACCGAAAGAATGCGGTTGCGCGATGAACTTTCATCGTGCGCACCGCCCGCTTGCTTCATCCCTGTTTCCTGTACCACTTGAATCCTTTCGACGCATGCTGAACAGACAGAATCTGTTGCATTGAAGAGAGTGAATATTCATTTTTTCTTAGGTTAACCTACTGGCTCTTTCTGGAGGGCCCAGTCCGCCTGATTCCTAGGGGAAAGCAACAACATTCACGCGAAAACCGGAACTAGTTCTCGATACCTTGCTTCTGCGTCATCAAATTGTCGGCAACGTCCCTCTTCGTGAAAGATGGCCTGGTCCGGTGCTGGGAATGGCGCCAATCCCCCTTGTCAGCGGCCGGCACCCCTCACAACATGAATGAATGTTTATACTTTCAAGACTTTCATGAACGTCGACGCCACCCCCTCATGCAACACCACCCTCAAGGAATTCCCGAGTGAATAGCACGACCAAGCGCTCGTCCCCCAAGAGCGAACTGCGGGCGGAGTCGCAGCGACAGAGGATCCTGAAGGCCGCCAGGGAGTGCTTCATCGAGGACGGGCTGCATGCGGGCACCATCGCCCGCATCAGCGAAGCGGCACAGATGAGCCCGGGGCTGATCTATCGCTACTTCGCGAGCAAGGAAGAGATCGTTCTCGCGCTCATGCACCAGCAGATCAGCACCGGCAACGGGGTGAACCTGGTGGGCCTGCCGCCGAAGGTCGTGACCACGCGCATCTGCGAATACCTGCGCCGCTGGCTGGCGGGCGATCCCGACGTGCCGAGCGCCACGCTGATCCTCGAGATGAGCGCCGAGAGCACGCGCAACGAAGCGATCGCGCAGCAGATCACCAAGGTGGACGGAGAAGCCAGGACATCGCTGGCGGCCTGGCTGAGCGATCTCCTCGGCAAGTCCGGCGCGGCCTTGGGCGAGCAGGAGATCGGGATCCGCGTCCTCACGCTCGAATGCTTCGTCGAGGGCCTGTTGATTCGCGCGGTGCGCGAGCCGAAGCTCGACATGGAACGCGTCGAGAAGAGCCTGGACGGCCTCATGGCCACCCTGGTGCACCCTGCGCTCGGCAATGCAACTTGATGGCGTTGGGCCGCGGACGGTGCACCTTTCACCCGGTGTTGCCTGTGATAGAGTGCCTCCAGCGCGCCTGCCGCGCTCGCCTTTGGGGACGACTCCAAGACGCGATCACCGTTCGGGGACGACCCTGCGCTTCTGCTGAAGTTCAACCATGGTCACTCCTCGCAAACTGCCGCCTCCGGGCGCTGCCCTCCAACCTTCCGTTCCACCGTCGACCTGGCTGCTGCTGATCGCCGCCTGGGCCGTCGTCGGCGCGTTCGCCGTCTTCGGCGCCGGCTGGCTCGGCCCCTCGATGACACCGGTCACGGCGGGCATCGCGTTCGCGGCGCTGTTCGTCACGATCCTGGCCGCGTCCTTCGGCGTGGTGAAGGAAGCCGACCATCTCGCGCATGCGCTGGGCGAGCCCTACGGCACCCTGATCCTCACGCTGTCGATCGTGCTGATCGAGGTGGTGCTGATCGCCTCCGTGCTGCTGGGGCCGGGCGACTTCCCCACCATCGGCCGCGACTCGATCTTCGCCGTCATGATGATCATCATGAACCTCGTGATGGGCCTGTGCCTGATCGCAGGCTACGGCCGCAACGGCCATCAGGGCTACAACGCGCAGGGCACCGCCTCGTACCTGTCGATGGTGGTACTGCTGGCCAGCATCGCACTGGTGCTGCCGAAGTACCTGAGCGGCGCGGGCGAGTTCACGACCTTCCAGGCCATCGGCATCACGGCGGTCACGGCCGTGGTCTACGCGGTCTTCCTCGGCCTGCAGATGCGGAGCCACCGCAAGCTGTACATGGAGCCCGCACCGGGCCTCGATGCCGATCCGGCCCGCCAGGCCGTCGGCCTGCTGCCCCAGCCCGCGCGGACGGACACGAAGTTCCTCGTGCTGCGCTCGGCCCTGCTGATCGCGCTGATCCTGCCGATCGTGCTGCTCGCCCACCATCTCGCGGTGGTCACCGACTACGGCATCGCGGCGGCCGGCGCGCCCACCGCCCTGGGCGGTGTCCTGATCGCCATCATCGTGTTCACGCCCGAGTCCATCACGGCCGTGAAGGCCGCGATGAACAACGAGATGCAGCGCGCCATCAACCTGTGCCTCGGCGCCTTCGTCTCCACCGTGGGGCTGACGGTGCCGGCCGTGCTCGTGATCGGCCTCGTGACCGGCAAGCAGGTGATCATGGGCATCTCGAACGCGGAGACGGTGCTCTACATCGCCACCGTGGCGCTGGGCATGCTGAGCTTCAACGGCCAGAAGACCTCGGCGGTCCAGGGCTGGATGAACCTGGCGCTGTTCGCGATCTTCGGGCTGCTCCTCTTCAGTCCCTGAGCCGGTTCTCCCGCTCAATAGGTGCGGCTCGGCACGCCCGACATCGACAGTGCCCACTGCGCGATCCGGTCCTTGCGCTCGAAGGCCACGCCCGGGTGCTTGTTCGCATAGGCCAGGAACTCGCCCAGCGCCTTCACGCGCGCGGGCGTGCCGCCGATGCGGTCGTGGGTGGAGATCGACATCATCCGCCGGCGTCCGGCCGCCTCGGCATAGAGCTGGTCGAACTCGTCCTTGAGCTCCTGGCCGAAGGCCGCGGCCGTGAGCGGCCCCTCCGCGCCGAAGCGGGCGATGTCGTTCATGCGCAGCGTGTAGGGCACGACCGCGAAGGGCTTGCCGTTGACCTGCGTCGTCATCGGCTCGTCGGCCGAGAGGTCGTCGATGTGGTACGTGAAGCCCAGTTCCTGCAGGATGCCGAGCGTGCGTGGCGTGCCGCGCAGCCAGAACGCGTTGTAGCCCGCGGGCCGGGTGCCGGTGGCCTTGACCAGCGCATCGATGTTGGCCTGGTAGGAGGCGCGCTCCTGCTCGGGCGAGATGTCCCAGTGCGGGGTCCAGGTCTGGCCATGCGCGGCGGCTTCGTGGCCGCGCTGCACGATCTCGCGCGCGAGCTGCGGGTTGCGCTCGACCGCCTGGCCGGTCATGTGCGAGGTCACCTTCACGCCATGCCGGTCCCACAGGTCGAGCAGCCGCGGGATGCCTTCGCGCACGCCGTATTCGAACCAGGTGCGCGCCGGCAGGTCCGGGTACTTCGCATCCATGGGCGGAAACGGCGAGCCGTTGTCGTGCTCGCTCTGCGCGCCCGACTCGAACTGCATCGACACCGAGATCACGAGCCGCGCACCGTTCGGCCAGTAGCGGCCGGTACCGGCCGTGGCTGCGGTCTTCGGTCGCGCCTGGGCCCACGCTTCGCCGGCCGCGAGGCCGGACAGCGCGGCGGCCGCCACCGTGCCCGCGCCGCCGCGCAGGATGTTGCGGCGCTCGAGGCTGCCGATGGAGGGGTTGGCGTTCATCTGGAGGATCCCTTTCATGGATGGTGGGGGTTCGAGGGCGGGTTCCACTGCTGCTTCCAGTAGTTCGCCTTGGGGTGTTCGCGCAGGAACACGCAGCACTGCACCCATTGGTCGGGCGACAGTGCCTCGACCGCGCGGGACAGCACCGTGAACGCGGTGTCGGCCATCCGCTGGCTCACTTCGCTCGCGCGCGGATTCGTGAGCACCAGCGTGGCGATCAGTTGCTGCGCGCCGGGCTCGTCGCCGCAGAGCTCGGCCACGATGGGTTGCACGCGCGATTTCAGATCGCCAAGCGCGGCCGATCCGCTGTCCGCGAGCGCGCGGTGCAGCGTCCGCAGGGTCTGCGGCCAATCGATGGCCGCGAGCAGAGGAGGCGACGCCTCGACAACGATGTGGGGCATGGCGCGCGACCTCAGTCCAGCTTGATGCCGGCCTCGCGGATCAGTTGCTGCCAGCGGATGCGCTCGTCGGCCATCATCCGCGCGAAGGCCTGCGGCGAGCTGTCGACGGCTATCGATCCCAGTTCCGCGAGCTTGTCGCGCGTGTTCTTCTGCGCCAGCGCGCGGCCCATGTGCTCGACCAGCCAGGCCTGGCGTTCGCTCGGCGTGGCCGCGGGCGCGACGAAGCCGTACCAGCCGCCGATCTGCGCATCGACGCCGCTCTCCTTGAGCGTCGGGACCTCGGGCAGCGCGCGGATGCGCGCGGGGCTGGTCACGGCGAGTGCCTTGAGCCGGCCCGACACGATGTGCTGCAGCACCGCCGGCGTGGCCTCGAACAGCAGTTGCACGGAGCCGCCCATCAGATCGTTGAGCGCCGGCGCCGAGCCACGGTACGGCACGTGCAGGATCGACACCTGCGCCTCGCGCTTGAAGAGTTCGGCCGCCAGGTGCTGCGGCGTGCCGTTGCCCGCCGAGGCGTAGGAGTAGCGGCCCGGTGCCTTGCGCAGCACCTCGAGCGCCGCGCGCAGGTTCGGCGCGGGGAACGAGGGATGCGCCACCATCACCAGCGGCACCGACGCGGCCCAGGCCAGCGGCGCGAAGTCCTTGGCCGGGTCGTAGTTGAGCTTGGGATAGAGCGCGGCATTCGCCGCCATCGG
This sequence comes from Variovorax sp. 20P10.2.4, assembly GCF_058244205.1. NCBI lineage: Bacteria > Pseudomonadati > Pseudomonadota > Betaproteobacteria > Burkholderiales > Comamonadaceae > Variovorax > Variovorax sp. 20P10.2.4. Next base: position 10,833 of record NZ_JBZAYE010000004.1, on the reverse strand, counting down.
GCCGAGCGCCGCGAGCAGCAGCGTGTGGCCGTCGGCCTCGCCGCGCGCCACGGCTTCGGTGCCGATGTTGCCGCCCGCGCCGCCGCGGTTGTCCACGAGCACCGTGGCGCCGCTCTCCGTCTGCAACGCATGCGCCATCAGGCGCGAGATCGCGTCGGTGGTGGCGCCGGCCGGGTATGGGCAGACGATGCGGATCGGCTTGGAAGGAAAGGCCTGTGCGTGCGATGCGCCGGCAAGGCCGGGGATGGCAAGGGCCGCGCCGGCCTGGAGAAAATTTCGTCGCTGCATGAATCGGTGCTTCCTGATGTCTCGTCTTGGGAAGCAGTTTCAGAGCATGCGCCGGCCGCGGCAAATCGCATTTTTCGGCACACCCCATCGGATAATCCGATCGCCATGACCGCACGCCCCAGCAGCCGCGCCCAGCGCGCACGCGATCCCCTCGAGCTCGTTTCGCTGCGGCAACTGCGCTACTTCAGCGCCGCGATGCGCGCGCCCAGCTTCAACGGGGCGGCGCGCGAATGCTCGATCTCGCAGCCCGCGTTGTCGGAACAGATCGCGCTGCTCGAGCAGGTGCTGGGCGTGCCGCTCTTCGACCGCACCGGGGGCCGCGCGGTCCCCACGCTGTCGGGGCACGAACTCGAACGCCGCATCGCGGGCAGCCTGCTCGAACTGCAGTCGGCCTTGCGCGAGGTGCCCGAGCGGGCCGACACCATCTCGGGCCTGGTGCGCGTGGGACTCGTGCAGTCCTACGGCGCCTGCTGGGTGGTGCCGGTGATGCGCGTGGCGCAGGCGCGCTGGCCCGCGCTGTCCGTGGCGCTGCGGCGGCGCACCGCGCACGCGCTCGAGGAAGGCGTGCTGCGCGGCGACTTCGAGTTCGCGGTGAGCTTCGATCCGCATCCCCATGCCGACCTCGAGATCGCGCAGTGCTTCGTCGAGCGGGCCGTTGCCGTCGGCGCCCCGCCGCGGCGCGCGCGGCGGCTCACGCTGGCGCAGCTCGCGCCCTGCAGGCTCGCGCTGCTGCCGAGCGAATACATGATGCGCCGCGAGCTCGACGCGGCCTTTGCCTCGCAGGGCCTCAAGCCGCAGGTCCAGCTCGAATCGGATGCACTCGAAGACCTGGTGGCGGCCGCGCGCGAGAGCGGCATGGTCGCGATCCTCAATGCCGCGGCCGCATCGAGCCTGGCGGTGCACGACGCGGTACCGATCGACTGCGTCGAACTGCAGCGCAAGGCCTGCCTCGTGCGTTCACGCACGCGCCATCACACGAACGCGTCGCGCCATCTCTGGGATGCGCTGGTCGCGGGCGCGCCGGCCCTGCCGTCGGGCTGGACCGCGCCCGGCAAGGCACGGCGCTAGATGCTTCGCAGGTTCACGCGCCGCGACAGGGCCTCGGCACTCTCGCGCCGCTCGCTGTAGCGATCGACCAGATGGCCGGCGCAGTCGCGCGTCAGCAGCGTGAACTTGACCAGCTCCTCCATGACGTCGACCACGCGTTCGTAGTACGGCGAGGGCTTCATGCGCCCGGCTTCGTCGAACTCGAGGTAGGCCTTGGCGACCGAGGACTGGTTCGGGATGGTGATCATGCGCATCCAGCGTCCGAGCACGCGCAGCTGGTTCACCGCATTGAAGGACTGCGAGCCGCCCGAGACCTCCATCACGGCCAGCGTCTTGCCCTGCGTCGGCCGCACGGAGCCGACCGACAACGGAATCCAGTCGAGCTGCGCCTTCATGATGCCGGTCATCGCGCCATGGCGCTCCGGCGAGCACCAGACCATGCCTTCGGACCACTGCGCGAGCGCGCGCAGCTCCTGCACCTTCGGATGGTCCTCGGGCTCGCTGTCGGGCAGCGGCAGGCCGCGCGGATCGAAGACGCGGGTCTGCGCGCCCAGCGCGCGCAGCAGCCGCTCGGCCTCTTCGGTCAGCAGGCGGCTGTACGAACGCTCGCGGACCGAGCCATAGAGCAGCAGGATGCGCGGCGCGTGCGTCGAGCGCTCGGCGGGCCACAGCTGCTGTGGGTCCGGCAGCCGGAAGGCCTCCGCATCCAGGTTCGGCAGCTCAGGGCTTGGCGACACGCTGGCCTTTCGCATCGATGACGGGCTCGCCGTCTTCCTTCGAGAACGCGCCGCGCTGGGCGTGCGGCAGCAGGTCGAGCACGGCCTCCGATGGCCGGCACAGGCGCGTGCCCAACGGCGTGACAACGATCGGGCGGTTGATGAGGATCGGATGCGCGAGCATGAAGCCGATCAGTTCCGCATCGGTCCACTTCGCATCGGCCAGCCCGAGCTCGTCGTGGGGCGTGCCCTTCTGGCGCAGCAGGTCGCGCACGCCGATGCCCATGTCGGCGACCAGTTGCTCGAGCGTTGCGCGGCTCGGCGGATGCTTGAGGTACTCGATGACGGTCGGCTCCTCGCCGCTGTTGCGGATCAGCGCGAGCACGTTGCGCGAGGTGCCGCAGTCGGGGTTGTGATAGATCGTGATGTCGCTCATGGAAGGGAGGGATGTCGCTGGTGAGAAAGCAGATCAGCCGAAGCTCAGGCGCAGTGCGAGCGCGGCGAGGGTCAGGGCGAGCACGGGCACCGTCATGACGACGCCCACCTTGAAGTAGTAGCCCCAGCCGATGGTGGTGCCCTTCTTCGCGAGCACGTGCAGCCACAGCAAGGTGGCGAGGCTGCCGATCGGCGTGATCTTCGGGCCCAGGTCGCAGCCGATGACGTTGGCGTAGACCATCGCCTCCTTCACCACGCCGGTGGCGCCCGAGGCATCGATGGAGAGCGCGCCGATCAGCACCGTCGGCATGTTGTTCATCACGGAAGACAGCGCGGCCGCCAGGAAGCCCGTGCCCAGGGCCGCGCCCCAGATGCCGCCTTGCGCGAAGACGTCGAGCAGCGTCGATATCTGCTCGGTCAGGCCGGCATTGCGCAGGCCGTAGACCACCAGGTACATGCCCAGCGAGAACACGACGATCTGCCAGGGCGCGCCGCGCAGCACCTTGCGCGTGGCGATGACCTCGCCGCGGGCCGCCACGGCCAGCAGCAGCAGCGCGCCAACGGCCGCCACGGCGCTGACCGGCACGCCCAGCGGCTCGAGGCCGAAGAAACCGACGAGCAGCAGCACCAGCACGACCCAACCCGCGCGAAAGGTGGCCGGGTCGCGGATGGCATCGGCCGGGCGCTTCAAGCGGCTGGCGTCGTAGCGCGCGGGGATGTCGCGGCGAAAGTAGAGCAGCAAGGCCAGCAGGCTGGCGACCACCGCGGCGAGATTGACCGGCACCATCACCGCCGCGTAGGCGTTGAAGCCGATCCCGAAGAAGTCGGCCGAGACGATGTTGACGAGGTTCGAGACGATCAGCGGCAGGCTCGCGGTGTCGGCGATGAAGCCGGCCGCCATCACGAAGGCCAGCGTGGTGGCCGGCGTGAAGCCCAGCGCCACCAGCATGGCCATCACGATCGGCGTGAGGATCAGCGCGGCGCCGTCGTTGGCAAACAGCGCCGAGACGGCCGCGCCGAGCAGCACGATGAAGGCGAACAGCCGGCCGCCGCTGCCGCCGCCCCAGCGCGCGACGTGCAGCGCGGCCCATTCGAAGAAGCCGGCCTCGTCGAGCAGCAGGCTGATGACGATCACGGCGATGAAGGTCCCGGTGGCATTCCAGACGATCTGCCAGACCCGCACGACGTCGGGCAGATGCACCACGCCGAGGGCCAGCGCCACCAGCGCGCCCAGCGCGGCGCTCCATCCGATGCCGAGGCCGCGCGGCTGCCAGATGACGAGCACCAGGGTCGCGAGAAAGATGAGAACGGCGGTGAGCATGGGGCGAGGAAACGATGCGGCGCCGACCGTCAGCAGTCGCAGGACGCGCCTTGCGCATCGACTTCGCAGGGCTGCCCCTGGCAGCAGTTCTCGCTCAGATAGGCCAGCAGCCCGTTCATCTGGTCGAACGAGGCGCGGTAGATCAGGTGGCGCCCCTGCCGCTCCTGCGACACCAGGCCCGCACGGCCCAGCTCCTTGAGATGAAACGACAGGCCCGTGGCCGGAACGCCCAGCGTTTCGGTCAGCGCGCCGGGCGTCATGCCCTGCGGGCCGGCCACGACCAGGGCGCGAAACACACGCAGGCGCACGCTCTGTGCGAGGGCCATGAGGGCGCGGATGACGGCTTCTTCTTCCATACTTCAATTATCGTTGAAATATTGAATCGTGGCAACCGACTTCCCGCGCAACCCGCTCCGGCGCTTGAAACCCCGGCGATTGCCCTTATGATTAGCACTCGCTGTGGTTGAGTGCTAACAAGCCTCGCCTCCAGTCGACGGGCAACCGGTCCTGCAGGATGGGCGCCCAAAAAACCACCACCCAGTTTCTTATCCAGGAGATGCAATGAAACTTCGTCCTTTGGCCGATCGCGTGATCGTCAAGCGTATCGACAGCGAAACCAAGACTGCCTCGGGCATCGTCATCCCCGACGCCGCCGCCGAGAAGCCCGATCAGGGTGAAGTCCTGGCCGTGGGCCCGGGCAAGCGCAATGACAAGGGCGACCTGTCGGCCCTGACCGTGAAGGTCGGCGACCGCGTCCTGTTCGGCAAGTACAGCGGCCAGACCGTCAAGGTCGATGGCGACGAGCTGCTCGTCATGAAGGAAGACGACCTGTTCGCGGTCGTCGAGAAGTAATCCACCCATCCCATTCGGAGTAAACAAACATGGCAGCAAAAGACGTCGTCTTCGGCGGAGAAGCCCGCGCACGCATGGTCGAGGGTGTGAACATCCTGGCCAACGCGGTCAAAGTGACCCTGGGCCCCAAGGGCCGCAACGTGGTGCTCGAGCGCTCGTTCGGCGCCCCCACCGTGACCAAGGACGGTGTGTCGGTCGCCAAGGAAATCGAACTCAAGGACAAGCTGCAGAACATGGGCGCCCAGCTCGTGAAGGAAGTGGCTTCCAAGACTTCGGACAACGCCGGTGACGGCACCACCACCGCGACCGTGCTGGCACAAGCCATCGTTCGCGAAGGCTTCAAGTACGTGGCCGCCGGCATCAACCCGATGGACCTGAAGCGCGGCATCGACAAGGCCGTGACGGCCCTGGTCGAAGAGCTGAAGAAGGCTTCGAAGCCCACCACCACGTCGAAGGAAATCGCTCAAGTCGGCTCGATCTCGGCCAACAGCGACGAAACCATCGGCAAGCTCATCGCCGACGCGATGGACAAGGTCGGCAAGGAAGGCGTGATCACCGTCGAAGACGGCAAGTCGCTGGACAGCGAACTGGACGTCGTCGAAGGCATGCAATTCGACCGCGGCTACCTGTCGCCCTACTTCATCAACAACCCCGAGAAGCAATCGGCGCTGCTCGACAACCCCTTCGTGCTGCTGTTCGACAAGAAGATCAGCAACATCCGTGACCTGCTCCCCACGCTGGAACAAGTCGCCAAGGCCGGTCGTCCGCTGCTGATCATTGCCGAAGAAGTCGAGGGCGAAGCCCTGGCGACGCTGGTCGTGAACACCATCCGCGGCATCCTGAAGGTCGTGGCCGTCAAGGCGCCTGGCTTCGGCGACCGCCGCAAGGCCATGCTCGAAGACATCGCCATCCTGACGGGCGGCAAGGTCATCGCCGAAGAAGTCGGCCTGACCCTCGAGAAGGTGACGCTGGCCGACCTGGGTCAAGCCAAGCGCATCGAAGTGGGCAAGGAAAACACCATCATCATCGACGGTTCGGGCGCTGCTGCCGACATCGAAGCCCGCGTGAAGCAAGTGCGCGTGCAGATCGAGGAAGCGACCAGCGACTACGACCGTGAAAAGCTGCAAGAGCGCGTGGCCAAGCTGGCCGGCGGCGTTGCAGTGATCAAGGTCGGCGCTGCCACCGAAGTCGAAATGAAGGAAAAGAAGGCTCGCGTCGAAGACGCCCTGCACGCCACCCGCGCTGCAGTGGAAGAAGGCGTGGTTGCCGGTGGTGGCGTGGCCCTGCTGCGCGCCAAGCAAGCCGTGGGCGACCGCGTGAAGGGCGACAACGCCGACCAGGACGCCGGCATCAAGCTGGTCCTGAAGGCCATCGAAGCCCCCCTGCGCGAAATCGTGAACAACGCCGGCGGCGAAGCCTCGGTGGTGGTGAACGCGGTGCTGGCCGGCAAGGGCAACTACGGCTTCAATGCCGCCAACGACTCGTACGGCGACATGCTCGAGCTGGGCATCCTGGACCCGACCAAGGTGACCCGCACCGCGCTGCAGAACGCCGCTTCGGTGGCCTCGCTGCTGCTGACGACCGAAGCCATGGTGGCTGACGCTCCGAAGGACGACGCTCCTGCCGGCGGCGGCATGCCCGACATGGGCGGCATGGGTGGCATGGGCGGCATGGGCATGTAATTGCCTCTCGCCCGGCGAGCGCTTCGGCGTTCGACGGGCGGGTCGTTCAGACACGACGGAAGGCCGGGGTTCGCCCCGGCCTTTTTCTTTGGGCGCGCCGCTTCAGCCGCGCGCCCTGCGCCGCGGCCCCGCTGCGGTCGACGCCATGTCGATCGGCAGCGGCGCGTCGGCCTTGACCTCGCGCAGCACGATCGCCGAGCGCACGTGCGTCACGCCGGCCTGCTCGAACAGCGTGGTGTGCAGGAACTGCTCGTAGTGCTTGATGTCGGGCACCAGCACCGTGAGGATGTAGTCGGCCGGCCCGGTGGCCGAGGCACAGCGCACCACCTGCGGGCTCGCGGCCACGGCACGCTCGAAGTCGCGCACCTTGGCCTCGCTGTGGCGGTCGAGGTTCACCTCCGTCACGGCCGCGAGGTTGAGCCCCACCTTCTCGCGGTCGACGATCACCGTGTAGCCGCGGATCACGCCGCTGGCCTCCATGTCCTTGATGCGGCGCCAGCACGGCGTGGGCGACAGCCCCACCGCGTCGGCGATCTGCTGCACGGTCTGGCGCGCGTCGCGCTGCAGTTCGTCGAGGATGCGCAGCGAATGATGGTCGAGAGGGATAAATTCGTCGTTCATGGCGATTTTCGAGATGGATATTCCTGATTCCAGGGTCACCCTGTAGTGATTCAAGAGAATATTCCTCCTGAGCGAGAACAACAATCTCGCAATGAATTCGAATGACCACTCTTCGGCCGCAGCCCCCACCCGCGCCGCCGAAACCGCCGCCACGACCACCCTCGCCCGTCCGGGCTACCAGCTCGACTACAACCTCTGGGCGAGCTCGGGCGTGGTCTTCCTCACCGGTACGCAGGCGCTGGTGCGCCTCTTGTGCATGCAGCGCCAGCGCGATGCCGCGCGCGGCCTCGACAGCCGCGGCTTCGTCAGCGGCTACCGCGGCTCGCCGCTCGGCATGGTCGACCAGGCGATCTGGAAGGCCGGCAGCCGCTTCGAGCAGGAGGGCGTGCGCTTCGTGCCCGCCATCAACGAGGAACTGGCCGCCACCCAGGTGCTCGGCACCCAGCGCGTGGAGTCCGACCCCGAGCGCGAGGTCGAGGCCGTGTTCGGCATGTGGTACGGCAAGGGCCCGGGCGTGGACCGCGCGGGCGACGCGATCAAGCACGGCAATGCCTACGGCGCCTCGCCCAACGGCGGCGTGCTGGTGGTGGCGGGCGACGACCACGGCTGCGTGTCCTCGTCGATGCCGCACCAGTCCGACCAGGCCTTCGCGGCCTGGGGCATGCCGGTGGTGCAGCCGGCCAACGTGGCCGAGCTGGTGGAGTTCGGGCTCTACGGCTACGCGCTCTCGCGCTACTCGGGCACCTGGGTCGGCATGCCGGCGCTGTCGGAGGTGGTCGAGAGCTCGAGCACGGTCGACCTCGACCTGATCCTCGCGCGCAGCGCCGCCTGGCTCGATGCCGACGGCGTGCGCGAAGCCACCGGCCACCGCGCGCCGACCGACGGCCTGCACTACCGCTGGCCCGACCTGCCCTCGCTGCGCATCGAATCGCGGCTGGCCGACAAGCACGAGGCGGTGGCCGCGTTCGCGCGCGTCAACAGCATCGACCGCGTGGCGGTCGAGAGCCCCGAGGCCCGGGTCGGCATCGTGACCTGCGGCAAGGCCCACTACGACCTGATGGAGGTGCTGCGCCGCCTCGAGATCTCCACCGAGCGCCTGGCCGCGGCCGGCGTGCGCATCTACAAGGTGGGCCTGAGCTTCCCGCTCGAGCAGACGCGCATGCGCGCCTTCACCGCGGGCCTGGCCGAGGTGCTGGTGATCGAGGAGAAAGGCGCCTTCGTCGAGAGCCAGCTGCGCGACATGTTCTACAACGCGCCGGCCGACGCACGCCCGGCGCTGGTCGGCAAGCACGACCGCGACGGCCGCCCCTTCATCTCGGCGCTCGGCGAGCTGCGGCCCTCGCGGCTGATCGAGCGCGTGGCCGAATGGCTCGAGCGCCACGTCGGCGGCGCCGACGGCATCGGCCGCCCGACCGAGCGCGTGCGCGACTTCACGCCGCCCGACCTGCTGGCCAACGCCAGCGATGCGGTCAAGCGCCTGCCCTACTTCTGCGCCGGCTGTCCGCACAACACCAGCACCAAGGTGCCCGAGGGCTCGACCGCGCGGGCCGGCATCGGCTGCCACTTCATGGCCAGCTGGATGGAGCGCGGCACCGCGGGCCTGGTGCAGATGGGCGGCGAAGGCGTGGACTGGATCTCGCATTCCAAGTTCACGCGCGTGCCGCACGTGTTCCAGAACCTCGGCGACGGCACCTACTACCACTCGGGCTACCTGGCGATCCGTCAGGCGGTGGCGGCCAAGGCCACCATGACCTACAAGATCCTGTTCAACGACGCGGTCGCGATGACCGGCGGCCAGCCGGTGGACGGCGTGATCTCCGTCGACGCGATCGCGCGCCAGGTGGAGTCGGAAGGCGTGGCGCGCGTGGTGGTGGTCAGCGACGACATCCGCAAGTACGACGGCCAGAAGGACCGCTTCCCGGCCGGCACCGGCTTCCACGACCGCAGCCTGCTCGACACGGTGCAGCGCGAGCTGCGCGAGGTGGCGGGCGTCACCGTGCTGATCTACGAGCAGACCTGCGCCGCCGAGAAGCGCCGCCGGCGCAAGAAGGGCGAGCTCGCCGATCCGCCCAAGCGCCTGTTCATCAACCAGGCGGTGTGCGAAGGCTGCGGCGACTGCACGGTGCAGAGCAACTGCGTGGCCGTGGTGCCGCACGAGACGCCGCTGGGCCGCAAGCGCCAGATCGACCAGACCCACTGCAACAAGGACTATTCGTGTGCCCAGGGCTTCTGCCCGAGTTTCGTCGGCGTCACCGGTGCCTCGCTGCGCCGCAAGGCCGGCGCGCTGCAGCGCGAGAAGGACGCCGTGCTGGCGCGCGCCGCCGCGCTGCCGCAGCCCCCGGGCCACGACTGGGACAACGCGCCCTACGACCTGCTGGTCACCGGCGTCGGCGGCACCGGCGTGGTGACCGTGGGCGCGCTGGTCGCGATGGCCGCGCACCTCGAGGGCAAGGCCGCGAGCGTGCTCGACTTCATGGGCTTCGCGCAGAAGGGCGGCTCGGTGCTGAGCTTCGTGCGCATGGCGAGCCATCCCGAGCGCCTGAACCAGGCCCGCATCGACACCCAGCAGGCCGATGCCGTGCTGGCCTGCGACCTCGTCGTCGGCGCCTCGCCCGAAGCGCTGCAGGCGGTGCGCCACGGCCGCACGCGCATCCTCGCGAACCTGCACGAGATCCCGGTCGCCGAGTCGCTGCGCAATCCCGACGCCGAGCTGCACATCGACCTGCTGCTCGAGAAGCTGCAGTTCGCGGCCGGCGAGGAACAGGTGAAGACCTTCGACGCGCAGGCGCTGGCCGAGGAGTTCATCGGCGACACGCTGGCCGCCAACATCCTCGCCGTGGGCTACGCATGGCAGCTCGGCCTGGTGCCGCTGGGCTTCGAGGCGCTGATGCGCGCCATCGAACTCAACGGCGTGGCGGTCGCCGCCAATCGCCTGGCCTTCGCTCTGGGCCGCATGGCCGCGGCCGATCCCGAAGGGCTCAAGCGCCTGGGCGACACGCTGCAGCCCGCGTCGGCGATGGACCTCGCGAACGCGGCCGACGGCAACGATCTCGAGGCCATCGTCGCGCGCGGCGTGGCGCATCTCTCGGGCTACCAGAACGCCGCCTGGGCGCGGCGCTTCGAGACCCGCATCCGCGCGCTGCAGCAGCGCGAATCGGCGCTCGGCGGCGATGCCTCGCTGCCCTTCACGCGCAACGCGGCACGCAGCCTGCTCAAGCTCATGAGCTACAAGGACGAGTACGAGGTGGCGCGCCTGTACACCGACGGCAGCTTCCAGCGCAGCCTGATGGAGCAGTTCGAGGGCGAGAAGATCAAGCTCGAGTTCCACATGGCGCCGCCCTTCCTCGCACCGCCGAAGAATGGCCAGGCCCCGCGCAAGATCCGCTTCGGCGCCTGGATGCTGCCGGCGATGCGCGTGCTCGCGCACGGCAAGGCGCTGCGCCACACGCCCTTCGATCCCTTCGGCCGTACGCAGGAGCGGCGGCTGGAACGCGAGCTGATCGCCCACTTCGAGGCCCGGCTCGACGAACTGGCGCAGGACATGGCGGCCGCCGACCAGAAGCTGCTGGCCGACATCGCCGCGCTGCCGATGACGATTCGCGGCTACGGCCACGTGAAGATCGGCAACCTCGCACTGGCGCGTGCGCGCGAAGCCGAACTGCTGCACCGGCTGCGGCCGCAGCGCTATCCGGCGCCGGCCTCGACCAAGGCCGCGGGGCAGATCAAGGGCATCGCGATCGTCGCGGCGCACTGAGGCGCCGGACCCTCTCCCCGATGGGGAGGGTCAGGCCTCGAACGACGCGCGCAGCAGCGGATAGAGCTTGCGAAAGCGCGCATGCCGCGCGCGGTGCCCCGCCGCGGCCTCGGCCTT
>NZ_JBZAYE010000399.1:0-6942 GCF_058244205.1 Variovorax sp. 20P10.2.4 | reverse complement strand
CGACATGTGCGCCGACAGCTGGCGCTGGCAGGTCGGCAATCCGCACGGCTTCGACGAGGCCGCGCCGCCGCCGCCACCCCCACCGCTCCCGCTACCCAGAACGCCTTCCACTCAACCAGGGATCCCTTCATGTCCGATACCGTTCCTTCCTCTCTAGAGACGCCGGAGTCCGGCCGGACCTTCGCGCGCCGCGCGAGCTACACCACGGGCGTCTGCCCGCCGGCCGAGCCGCAGTGGCCGCACTTCCTGACCGGGCAGGAGAACGCGCCGGTGCGCGTGCTGCTGGTGGACGACGACGAGTTCATGCGGCGCGTGATCGCGCAGGAGCTGCTGTCGGACATGCGCATCCAGCTGCAGGCGCAGGCCGGCAGCGTGCGCGAGGGGCGGCGCCTGCTGGCGTCGCAGGAGTTCGACGTGCTCATGCTCGACCTGCACCTGGGCGACGGCACCGGCTTCGACCTGATCCGCGAGGCGCGCAAGCAGCACAGCTACTGCGAAATCATCGTGGTCTCGGCGCTCGAGGACGATGCCCACGTGATGCGCGCCTTCGAGCTCGGCGCGACTGGCTACCTGCTGAAGAACGCCTGGCTGCAGAGCTTCGCGCAGGCCGTGCTGCAGGTGGTCAACGGCGGCGCGGCGATCACGCCGCGGCTGTCGCGCCGCCTGCTCGCGCGCCTGAGCCAGCAGGCCGGCGATCCACCACCCGACGCGCCGCAGCGCGAGGCCACGCTGACCACGCGCGAGCGCGAGGTGCTGCGCTGCGTGGCGCGCGGCTGCGTCTCCAAGGAGATCAGCGAACGGCTCGGCATCTCGGGCCAGACCGTCAATGCCCACATCAAGAACATCTACAAGAAGCTGCAGGTGCATTCGCGCGCGCAGGCCGTGAGCTTCGCGACGCACACCGGCCAGCTCTGAGCCGCCTCCCTTCTCTTCCTCTCCCTTTCCTTTCATCGGACACGCCATGACCACTTCCATCATCCATCCCGTCGTGCTGTGCGGCGGCAGCGGCACGCGCCTGTGGCCGCTGTCGCGCAAGGCATTGCCCAAGCAGTTCGCGCCGCTGGTGGGCGGCAAGAGCCTGCTGCAACTCACGCTGGAGCGCCTGCGCGGCCTGCATGGCGAGATCACCTGCATCGCCGCGGAGGAACACCGCTTCCTGGTGCGCGAGACGGTGGATGCCGCCCGCGTCGGCGGGTGCCAGATCCTCGAGCCCGTGGGGCGCAACACCGCGGCCGCGATGGCGGTGGCGGCGCTGCAGGCCGGGGCCGACGAGCTGCTGCTGTTCGCGCCCGCCGACCATCACATCCCCGATGCCGAGCTGTTCGCGCGCACCGTGCGCGCCGGCGTCGAGGCCGCGCGCGCCGGCCGCATCGTGACCTTCGGCGTGGCGCCGACCTTCGCGAGCACGGCCTACGGCTACATCGAGGTGGGGACCGCCTCGGCCGACGGCCGCAGCCATGCGGTCGCGCGCTTCCTCGAGAAGCCCCAGGCCGAGGTGGCGGCGGCGCTGCTCGCGCACGGCGGCTTCTGCTGGAACGCGGGCATCTTCCTCGTGCGCGCCGGCACGCTGGTCGCGGCCCTGCGCACGCATGCGCCCGACGTGCTGCTCGCCTGCGAGCGCGCGCTCGCGACCTCGTCGATCGACGGCAGCTTTCGCCGCCTCGGCGCCGAGGCCTTCCAGGCCTGCCGCAGCGAGAGCATCGACTACGCGGTGCTCGAGAAGCACCCCGACATCGCGATGGTGCGCTTCGAGGGCGCGTGGAGCGACGTGGGCAGCTGGAACGCGGTCGCGACACTGCACGCCGCCGACGAAGCAGGCAACCGCACGAGCGGCAAGGGCCGCAGCCTGCGCGCGCGCAACACCTTCATCCATGCGCCGCACCGCCCGGTGGTGGCGCTCGGCACCGAGGACCTGATCATCGTGGACACGCCCGACGCGCTGCTGGTCGCGAGCGCGGGCTGCGTGGAGCAGGTCGCGGAGGTGGTGCGCATGCTGGCGCTCGAGGGCCGGCCCGAGGCCACCGAGCACCGGCGCACGGTGCGGCCCTGGGGCGCGTACGACAGCATCGACAACGGCGAGCGCTTCCAGGTCAAGCACATCACGGTCAAGCCCGGCGCCAAGCTCTCGCTGCAGATGCATCACCACCGCTCGGAGCACTGGATCGTGGTGCAGGGCACGGCCAAGACCACCTGCGACGGGAAGGTCAGGCTGGTGCGCGAGAACGAATCGATCTACCTGCCACTGGGTTGCGTGCACCGGCTCGAGAACCCGGGCAAGACCACGCTGGAGGTGATCGAGGTGCAGACCGGCAGCTACCTGGGCGAGGACGACATCGTGCGTTTCGACGACAGCTACGGGCGCTGCGGCATCGTGGCGGATCGCGGCGATGCGCAGAACCAGGCGCTGCTGTCGGTCGCCGGCGAAGGCGCCGTCGCGACGCCGACGGTGGAGTGGAACAGCCCGCGTCCCCTGCCCGAAGCGCAGCCCGCCTGAGGCGGCGCGGCGTTCAGAACGAGAAGCCGGCCTCGTTGCGCCGCAGGTCGGCGTCCACCATCATCTGGCAGAGCTGCTCGAGCGTGGTCGTGGGCGCCCATCCCAGCTGGTCCCTGGCCTTGCTGGGGTCGCCGATCAGCAGGTCGACCTCGGCGGGGCGGTGGAATTTCGGGTTCACGCGCAGCACCGTCTTGCCGGTCGCCGTGTCGACGGCGGTCTCCGCCTCGTCGACGCCCCTGAATTCCACCTCGATCCCCGCGCCCCGGAACGCCAGACGAACGAAGTCGCGCACGGTCACGGCACGGTTCGTCGCCAGCACGTAGGTATCGGGCTCGCTCGTCTGCAGCATGCGCCACATGCCCTCCACGTACTCCTGCGCGAAGCCCCAATCGCGCTGCGCGTTGAGGTTGCCGAGCTCCAGCACCTCGAGCTTGCCGAGCTTGATCCGGGCCACGGCGTCGGTGATCTTGCGCGTCACGAACTCGCGCCCGCGCAGCGGGCTTTCGTGATTGAAGAGAATGCCGCAGCTGCCGAAGATGCCGTAGCTCTCGCGGTAGTTGACGGTCATCCAGTGCGCATAGAGCTTGGCCACGCCGTAGGGGCTGCGCGGATAGAACGGCGTGCTCTCGACCTGGGGCACGGCCTGCACCTTGCCGAACATCTCGGAGGTCGATGCCTGGTAGAAGCGGATCCGCCGGTCGATGAGGCGGATCGCCTCGAGCAGGTGCAGCGCCCCGATGCCGGTGATGTGCGCCGTGGCCACGGGCTGGTTGAAGCTGACGCCGACGAAGCTTTGCGCCGCGAGGTTGTAGATCTCGTCGGGCTCCGTCTGCTGGACCAGGCTGAGCGAGCTTCCCTGGTCGGTGAGGTCGTACTCGACCAGATGCAGATCGGGATGGTCCTGGATGCCGAGCTCCTGGATGCGCCAGAAATTGACCGAGCTGGTGCGGCGGTAGGTGCCATGGACCACATAGCCCTTGGCCAGCAGCAGTTGCGCCAGATAGGCGCCGTCCTGGCCACTGATGCCCGTGACGATCGCGGTCTTCTTCTTCATCACGGTTCCTTGGTTGACTCGTGATGCAGCGTACAGGAGTTCCGCCGTCGCGGTGGGCAACTTGGGCCTTTCGACTACGTACCCATCACCCCTCGCTTGCGGTATCGACAGCGCCCTGGCCTACATTCAAAGCAATTAGAAAGTACTCCATTCGTGGATTCCGCGACCCCACAAAACATTCAGGTCGCTTTGACACAAGGGAGTTACTCATGACCGACGAAACATCGTCCGATTCCGAGACGTTCGCCAGGCTCGATGGCGGCCGCATCACCCGCTACCGGACCCGTGACGGGACCGGGGTCTGCCGGCCCGGCGAGCCGCAGTGGCCGCATTTCATGACCGGGCAGGACGACGCCCCCGTGCGCGTGCTGCTGGTGGACGGCGACGAGGGCATGCGCCGCGTCATCGCGCAGGAGCTGCTGTCGGACATGCGTATCCGGCTCCAGGGCCAGGCCGGCAGCGCGCGCGATGCGCGGCGCCTGCTCGCGTCGGAAGAGTTCGACGTGCTGATGCTCGACCTGCGTCTGGTCGACGGCTCGGGCTTCGAACTGATCCGCGATGCGCGCAAGCAGCAGAGCCACTGCGAGATCATCGTGGTCTCCGCGCTCGAGGACGACGCCCACGTGCTGCGCGCCTTCGAGGCCGGCGCCACGGGCTACCTGCTGAAGAACGCCTGGCAGCAGAGCTTCGCGCAGGCTGTGCTGCAGGTGGTCAACGGCGGCGCAGCCATCACGCCCAGGCTGTCGCGGCGGCTGCTGGCGCGCATGGGGCGGCATTCGGTCGAGCGGCCCACGCCCGACGCCCATCCGCTGGACATCGTGCTGACGACGCGGGAGCGCGAGGTGCTCGACTGCGTGGCACGCGGCCAGGCGACACGCACCGTGAGCCTAGGTCTCGGCATATCGATGCAGACCGTCAATGCCCACATGAAGAACATCTACAAGAAGCTCAACGTGCATTCGCGCGCGCAGGCCGTGAGCCGCGCGACCCTGACCGGGCTGCTGTGAGCCGGGCGCCGGCGGTTCAGGCGCCCGAGCGCCTGCCGATCCGAACCACCGCCTTCGCGGGCAACGCCCGCCAGTCGATCCAGTCGCCCTCCACCGCATGGTGGGTGGCGGCGGCAGCGCCCTGCGGCGCGCCCCACTGCAGCGTGAACGCGCGCTCCCCGAGCCGCAGTGCGATCTCGAAGGCCGGCCAATGCGCGGGCACGCGCGGCGCGAGCGACAGCGCATGGCCCTTCACCGTGAGGCCCAGCAAGGTCTCGACAGCCGCGCGATGCAGCCACGCGGCCGAGCCCGTGTACCAGCTCCAGCCGCCGCGTCCCACGTAGGGGGCGGCGCCGTAGATGTCGCCGGCCATCACGTAGGGCTCGAGTTCGTAGGCCGGACCGCGCCGCGGATCGCTGGCGCGATGGGCCGGGCTCAGGCCCTCGAAGCTCGCCCAGGCCGCCTCGCGGTCGCCCGTCAGCGCCTGCGCCATCAGTCCCCACACGGCGCCATGCGCGTACTGCCCGCCGTTCTCGCGCACGCCCGGCGGGTAGGCCTGGATGTAGCCCGGGTTGTTGGCCGACTGCACGAACGGTGGCGCGAGCAGGCGCAGCAGCCCGGCCGTGTCGTCGTGCAGATGCGTCTTCGCGGCGGCCATCGCGGCGTGGGTGTGGCCTTCGTCCGAGGCACCCGACAGCACCGACCAGGCCTGCGCGATCAGGTCGATGCGGCACTCGTCGTTGGCGGCCGAGCCCAGCGGCGCGCCGTTGTCGAAGAAGGCACGGCGGAACCACGCGCCGTCCCAGCCCGCGTCGTGCAGCGCGGCGATCCAGCCTTCGCGCGCGCGCAGCCAGCGCGCGCCGCGTTCGGTCTCGCCGCGCGCCTGCGCGATCGGCGCATAGCGTTCGACCACGCTGCAGAGGAACCATGCGAGCCAGACCGATTCACCGCGGCCCTCGTGGCCGACCCGGTTCATGCCGTCGTTCCAGTCGCCCGTGCCCATCAGCGGCAGGCCATGCGCGCCGGTCGCGAGGCTGCGGTCGATGGCCAGCGCGCCGTGCTCGTACAGGCTGGCGACGCGGCCGGCATGCTGCGGCGTGTAGTAGGCGTCCTCGGCGCCGGCCGGGATCGCCGCGCCCTCGATGAAGCCCACGCTCTCGTCGAACAGCGTGGCGTCGCCCGTCACCTGCGCATAGTGCGCGGCCGCGAACGGCAGCCACAGCAGGTCGTCGGAGAAATGCGTGCGCACGCCGGCGCCGCCAGGCATGTGCCACCAGTGCTGCACGTCGCCCTCGGGAAACTGCCGCGCCGCGTTGACCAGGATCTGCGCGCGCAGTCGCTGCGGATCGGTGAGCGCGAAGGCCATCGCGTCCTGCAGCTGGTCGCGGAAACCGAAGGCCCCGCCGGCCTGGTAGAAGCCGGCCTTCGACCACAGCCGGCAGGCCAGGGTCTGGTAGACCAGCCAGCGATTGACCATCGCATCGAACAGCGGATCGGGCGTGCGCACCTGCAGCCGGCCCAGCAGCTCGTCCCAGAAGCCGCCGACCTGCGCGAGCGCGGCCGGCACGTCGCGTTCGCGCCAGCGCCGCGCGAGCGCGATGGCGGCCTCGGCGCTGTCGGCATGGCCCAGCACGAAGGTAAAGCTCGCGCCCTCGCCCGCGGCCAGCCTGAATTCACCGTCGACGGCCGCGCAGGCATCGAGCCCGCTGCCACCGCGGCGCCCGAAGCT
This sequence comes from Variovorax sp. 20P10.2.4, assembly GCF_058244205.1. Lineage (NCBI taxonomy): Bacteria > Pseudomonadati > Pseudomonadota > Betaproteobacteria > Burkholderiales > Comamonadaceae > Variovorax > Variovorax sp. 20P10.2.4. The sequence goes on along the minus strand of NZ_JBZAYE010000399.1, from coordinate 679 downwards.
GTCGGGCACCTCGACGATGCCGCGGCCGCGGAAGAACTCGTTGCGGTCGCAGGTCCACTGGGTGGCGCCCGGCAGGCCCGCGAGCATCAGGAAGGCGGTGCCGCCGCCGAAGCCGCCGCTCGATTCGCGCTGCTCGCCGAACACGGCCGGCAGGTCGTCCTGCTTCCAGGTCCGCACGCTGCGACGCTCGCCGCGCGCGGCGCCCAGCTGCCACTCGGCCATCGCGAGCGCGCGCAGCCGGCGCGTGCCGCTGCCTTCGTTGCGCAGACGCACGTGCACCAGCTTCACGGCATCGTCGCGGTCGGCCAGGAAGGTGGTGCTCAATGACAACCCGCCCAGCCGGCATTCGAAGACGGTGTAGCCCTGGCCATGGCGGACGCGGTGCAGCAGGTCGTCGGGCGCGCCGTCGCCGCCACCGCCGCCACCGCTGCCACCTCGCCCGGCCGGCGTGAGCGGCAGCAGCTCGCGCGTCGCCAGGTCCTGCAGCAGGTAGTGCTCGAAGGCCGGGTCCTGCACCGGATCGTTCGACCACGGCGTGAGCTGGTGCATGCGGCTGTTGCCGGCCCAGGTGAAGCCGTTGCCCCACTCGGAGACCTGGAAGCCGAAGCCCGCGTTGGCGATCACGTTGATCCATGGCCGCGGCGTGCGGCGCGCGAGGCCCACCTCGAAGCGGAACTCG
>NZ_JBZAYE010000398.1:0-6954 GCF_058244205.1 Variovorax sp. 20P10.2.4 | reverse complement strand
GCATGCGCGACTGCCAGTGCGACCAGGGCTGCTTCGCGAAGGCCTCGCCGAGCAGCGCGAACAGCACCTCGCGCCGCTGCGAGCGCTCGCGGCCGCTGGCATAGGCCGGGTCCGCGGCCACGTCGGGGCGCTCGAGCACCTGCGTCATCAGTCGCTGGAAGATCTTGTTGTTGCCGCAGTTGATGTAGAACGAGCCGTCCTGGGCCTCGAACACGCCCGAGGGGCAGGTGTCGGGGCTGGTGTTGCCGTGGCGCTGCGGCTCGGCGCCGCTGAACACGTGCTGCAGCGTCGCATAGCCGGTCATCAGCACCGCGTTGTCGAACAGTGCCACCTCCACCGCCTGCCCGCGGCCCGTGCGCTCGCGCGCCACCAGCGCGCCGAGGATCGCGTTGGCCGCCATCATCGCGGTGCTGATGTCCATCACCGGCGACAGCGCGCGCACGCCCTGGCGGTCGGCATAGCCGTTCATCGAGACGAAGCCGCTCTCGGCCTGCGCGATCGGGTCGAAGCCCAGGCGGTCGGCGAAGGCGCCCTCGCGGCCGTAGGCCGACACCGAGCAGTAGACGAGCTCGGGATTGGCCTTGCGGCAGCTCTCGTAATCGAGCCCGAAGCGTTCCATCACGCCGGTGGAGAAGTTCTCGACCACGACGTCGGCGCTCGCGACCAGGGCGCGTGCCACCTCGAGGCCTTCGGGCGTCTTCAGGTCCAGCGCCACGCTGCGCTTGTTGCGGTTCGACCAGAGGAAGGGCGCGCCCTGCGCGAGCTCGGGATGCACCGGCGGGTACTGGCGGAAGTCGTCGCCGCGCCCGGGCGCCTCGATCTTGATCACGTCGGCGCCCATGTCGGCCAGGATCATGGTGGCGAAGGGGCCGGCGATGAAGTGGGTGAAGTCCACCACCTTGATGCCGGCCAGCGCCTGCGGCGCGCCCGCGGGGCGCGGCTGGTGCTCGGGGAAATCGGATTCCAGTTTTTCAAGCATGGAGGCGGTTCTCACATCTGGATGTTGGCCTTGCGCACGACCGGGCCCCACTGGCCCATCTCGTCGCGGATCAGCTTCTCGAGCTCCTGCGGCGTGCTGCTGCGCGCCTCGACGTTGCGCACCGAGAACATCTTGCGTACCTCGGGCCGCGCGACCGCGGTCACGATCGCGTCGTGCAGCTTCGCGACGATCTCGTCGGGCGTGTCCTTCGGCGCGAGCACGCCGAACCAGGCCGAGCTGCGGAAGCTCGGCACCTCGTCGGCGATGGCCTGTAGACCCGGCACGGTCTCGGTGGCCTTGGGCGTGCCCACGGCCAGGTAGCGCACCCGGCCCGAGCTCACCAGCGTGGCGCCATCCAGGCCGGTCACGAAGGCGGCCTGCAGCTGGCCGCCGGCGAAGGCGGTCATCATCGGCGCGCCGCCGTTGTAGGGGATGTGCTGCATGTGCAGGCCCGCGGCCTCGTTGAAGTACTCGGCCGTCAGGTGCGACAGCGAGCCGTTGCCGACCGAGCCGACGTTGAGCGCGTTGCCGTTCTTCTTCGCATAGGCGAGAAAGTCCTTCAGCGTCTTCGCCGGGCTGTCGGCGGGCACGGCCAGGATCATCGGCGTGATCGCCACGGTGGAGATCGGGCGCAGGTCCTTGAGCTCGTCGTAGGGCACCTTGCGCATCAGCGAGACCACCGCATTCGGGCCGGTGTTGCCGAACACCAGCGTGTAGCCGTCGGGCGCGGCCTTGGCCACGTAGTCGGTGCCGATGGTGCCGCCCGCGCCGGGCTTGTTCTCGACGATCACGGTCTGGCCCAGCGTCTCGCTCATCGACTGCTGGATGGCGCGCGCGAGCTGATCGGTGCTGCCGCCGGCCGCATAGGGCACGATCATGCGGATCGGCTTGTTCGGGTAGCCGCCCTGTGCCCAGGCGGGCAGGGCACCGAGCGCGAGCGCGGCGCAGGCGGCGCCCAGCAGCGCGCGGCGGTGGAGGGAAGTGGTCGTCATCGGGGGTCTCCTTGGGTTCGTGGGTGTCGTGTCAATCCGTGGCACCGAGCACGCTCGACCAGTAGCTGCGCGCGCGGTCCATGTGGCGCAGGATCAGCAGCTGCGCCTTGGCCGCGTCGCGTGCGCGGATGTGGCCGAGCAGGCGCCGGTGGTCGAGCAGCGAGGCGCGGCCCTGCACCGTGTCGGCGAACATCGCCTCGCGGCGCCGGCCGGTGAAGCGGTAGAAGGCATGCAGCACGCGCACCAGCACCGAGTTGTGGGTGGCATCGACCAGCGCGACGTGGAACTCGGTGTCGGCCGCGGCGATGTTGCCGCCCTCGGCCAGCACCTGCTCGGTGCGCTGCAGCACGGCTTCCATGCGCGCCAGGTCGGCCTCGGTGCGGCGCTGGCAGGCCAGGCCCGCGGCCAGCACCTCGAGGTGGCCGCGCACCTCCATCGTCTCGGCCACTTCCACCGGCGTGGGCACGGCGCCCATGTCGGTGAGCATCACCAGCGCCTCGAAGCTGCCTTCGCGCTCGACGTGCCGCAGGTAGATGCCCGAGTTGGGCCGCGATTCGACGATGCGCAGCGTGACCAGCGTGGCCAGCGCCTCGCGCACCGCGTTGCGGCCGACGCCGAGGCGCTCGGCGAGGTCGCGCTCGGAAGGCAGCCGGTCGCCCGGTTGCAGCCGCCGGTCGCGCAGGTAGGCGAGGATGCCGGCGATGGCGCCATTGCCCGCGCCCGCCGAGTTGGAGGCACTGGCCTCCTGCGGTTCAGCCGTGGTGTCGAGCCGGGTCGTCATGGACTGCTCCCTTGCCTCAGAGGTCCAGGACCAGCGTCTTCGAGCGCGAGCCCGAGCAACAGATCATGATCGCCTCGTTCGACTGCTTCTCCTGCGCATCCAGGTAGTCGTCGCGATGGTCGGGTTCGCCCGCGATCACGCGCGTGCGGCAGGTGCCGCACACACCGGCGCTGCAGGCGTAGGGCACGTCGATGGCGTTGTCGAGCAGCGTGTCGAGGATGGTCTTGCCCGGTGCCACGGCGAGGCGCTGGCCGCTGCGCTCGAGCACCACCTCATAGCCGCCCTCGGTGGCTGCCGCGCTGCCGGCGGCGAAGCGCTCGAAGTGCACCGTGTGCGCGGGCTGGCCGGCACAGGCCTCGACGAAGGCGTCGATCATGCGCGACGGGCCGCAGCAGTACAGGTGCGCGCCGGCCGGCGCGTTGCGCACGATGGCCGCGATGTCCAGCCGCTCGGCGCGCGAGGAGCCGAAGCAGAACTCGACCTCGCCGCGGCCGCGTCCGCCCTGCATGGCGCGCAGCGTGTCGGCGAAGGCGGTCTCCTCGGGCGAGCGGCCCGCGTAGTGCAGCTGCCAGCGCCGCCCCAGTTCCTCGAGTCGATGCAGCATCGACAGGATCGGCGTGATGCCGATGCCGCCGGCGATGAAGACCGAGTGCGCGGCCTCCTCGTCCAGCGCGAAGTCGTTGCCGGGCAGGCTGGCGCGGATGCGGTCGCCCACGCGCGGCTGCGCATGCATCCAGGCCGAGCCGCCGCGGCCCTGCGCGTCGCGCTGCACCGCCACCACGTAGCGTGCGGCATCCGAGGGCGCGTTGAGCAGCGAATAGCTGCGGATCATCTCGCGCGGCAGGTGCAGGTCGATGTGCGCGCCGGCCGTGAACGGCGGCAGCGGCCGGCCGTCGGCCGAACCGAACTCGTACGACGCGATGCCGCGTGCCTCCAGCCGGATCTGGCGCAGGCACAGGTCCAGCGGCGCGGGATTGCCCAGGCTCATGGCGTGTAGCCGAAGTCGGCGCCCAGGCGCGCGGTCATCAGCTCGCGGCCCGATTCGCTCCAGGCCTCGCCGGCCGGCAGCGTGAGCGACACCGCGCGCACCATCGGCAGGTCGGGGTCCTCGATGCGCGGCGGGCGCTGCTGGCGCACCGAGAGGTTGCGCACCGTCTCGAGCAGCAGGCGCCGCGTCATCGCGATGCCGGTGTCGCTCATGCCCAGGTGCTCCTTCGAGCGGTCGTAGATCGGCGCCACGCCCGACTGGCAGGCCGCGTCCTGCACCCACAGGCCGGGCAGGCCCGAGAACCAGGTCTTGGTCTGCGCGTCGTAGTTGAAGAGGAAGGCGCTCTGCAGGTTGAACTTGGTCCAGTACTTCGCGAAGGGCTCGGTGGCGGGCCGCGGCGCATAGGCGTTGATGCTCGGGTGGCCGGTCTCGCGGCCGCCGTGGCCGTTGTCGAACAGCTTGCGCGTCTTCTCGTAGAACTTCTGCGCCGGCGTGTACGAGAACATGATGCACAGCGTGTGGTGGTCGTCCAGCGGCACCCAGGCGTGGCCGCTGAGCTCGGGGTAGTTCGACTGCGGCGGCACCAGCGTGTAGAAGGGCAGCAGGAACTGGTTGACGCGCCAGTAGTGCGTGTTCTCGTCGAGCACGCGCTTGGAGGCCACGCTCATGCCGAAGTCCTGGCGCTTGCATTCGAAGGTGGGACGCAGGTCCTTCTTCGCGGTCCAGTCGCTGATCGCGCCCTGCTGGTCGATGCGCCCGTGCAGGATCGGCGCGTGGGCCGAGTCGATCTCGCCCTCCACGGCCTGCAGCCAGTTGCATTCCTGTACGCGAAAGCTCACGTACACGTTCTCCTCGGGCACCAGGTTCCACTCGAGGTTCGGCAGCGGCGGCGGGTTCTCGCGGTCGGGCCCCATGTAGGTCCAGACGATGCCGTTGCGCTCGCGGCAGGGGTAGTTCTTGATCGTGACCGTGTCCTTGAGCCGGCTCTGCGCGGGCTCGGCCGGCGTGTCCTGCACGCGGCCGTCGACGCCGAACTTCCAGCCGTGGTAGATGCAGCGCACGCCGCAGTCCTCGTTGCGCCCGAACACCAGCGGCGCGCCGCGGTGCGGGCAGGCATGGTCGATCAGGCCGACGCGGCCCTCGCTGTCGCGGAACGCGATCAGCTCCTCGCCGAGCAGGCGCACGCGCTGCGGCTGGCCGTCGGTCTCGAGGTCGCGGCTGGGCAGGAAGGGGATCCAGTAGAGGCGCATCAGCTCGCCCATGGGCGTGCCGGCGCCGACGCGCACGAGGGTTTCGTTGTCTTCTTGCGAGAGCATGGCTGCGGTTTTCCTTGTGGGGCAGGGCCATCCGGCGTGGTGGACCACCTTGGATGACCAGATTGGTAGGACCAATGCTAAATTCGAGCCCGCGCGATGCAAAGCTTTTGTCTCAATAACCTTGTGAATGGATCAACCATAGATGGTCGAAGCGAGCGAGGTGGCCGCCGTCGCGCATGTCTTTCGCCGCGTCGCCAGCGCGAGCGCGCCGGCACGGTTAGGCTCCCTCGTCTTCATCCCGTTGCCCGAGCCATGACCACTTCCCCGCCCGTTCCCGCGCCGGATCTCGCCGCGGCCCTCGACACCGTGCTCGACGCGCGCTACAGCTGCCGCGGCTATCTCGCCGACCCGGTGCCGCGCGACGTCGTCGATGCGATCCTGCGCGCCGCCCAGCGCACGGCCTCGTGGTGCAACTCGCAGCCCTGGCAGGTGGTCGTGACCGGCGCGGCCGCCACCGAGCGCCTGCGCGCGGCGATGGCCACGCCCGAGGCGCTGGTCGACCAGGGTTTCGAGATCGCGCCGCCCGCCGAATACCGCGGCGTCTACCGCGAGCGCCGCCGCGAATGCGGCTTCCAGCTCTACGACAGCGTGGGCATCGCCCATGGCGACCGCGAGGCCTCGGCGCGCCAGGGGCTTCAGAACTTCTCGTTCTTCGGCGCGCCGCACGTAGCGCTGATCCACACCGATGCCGCGCTCGGCGCCTATGGCGCGCTGGACTGCGGGGCCTACGTGTCGAACTTCATGCTGGCGGCGCGCAGCCGCGGCGTGGCGAGCATCGCGCAGGCCGCGCTGGCCTCGCGCGCGAAGTTCCTGCACCGCTGGTTCGACATCCCGGACGACCGCCAGGTGGTCTGCGGGATCTCCTTCGGCTACGAGGACCCGGCGCACTCGGCCAACGGTTTCCGCACCTCGCGCGCTACCGTCGGCGACGCCGCGCGCTGGGTCGAGGACTGATACGCACGGTGGCGCGGCCCCGCGCTCAGGGGCTGCGTTCGGCCAGGTAGTGGCGCGTGAGCACCGGCTCTTCCGGCACCTGGAAGCTGCGCGCGAGCGCCTCCAGCTCGTGGCGCGCGACGGTGGCCCGCGCGCGCTGGCGCAGGTAGTCGGCCCACGAGGTGACGATGAAGCGCTCGACGTAGCGGCTCGGGTCGTCGAGGTCGCGGTAGACGCGCCAGAAAGTGGCGCCGTCGCGCTTGCGCGGTACCGCGAGCTGCTGCACCGCGTCGAGGAAGCGCCGCGCGTCGGCATCGCGGATGCGGTAGACCACCTCGACGGCGACCGGCCCGGCCTCGAACTCGGGCTCGTGCTGCACCGAGAACTCCTCGTGCAGCGGCGCCAGCGTGACCTCGTCGTCCGCGCCCATGCGCAGCGGATAGGGCCGCGCCAGCGCGATGCTCGCGAGCATGCACGCGGCCGACAGGCACAGCGCCGCGCTCAGGCCGATCAGCGAGGACATCGCGCCCCACAGCGCGGAGCCGAGCGCGAAGGCGCCGAGCGAGCACAGCGTGTGCATCGACGCGGCGCGCGCGCGCACCCAGGACGGCGCGCTGGTCTGGGTGGCTGCGTTGAAGGTCGACATCATCGTCATCCAGGCCGCGCCGCCGAGCACGAAGCTGGCGCACACGAGTGGCCGCCAGGTCGAGAGCGCGCCCACCAGCATCGCGCTCGAGAACACGAGGCAGCAGCCGGCGGCCAGCGCATCGAGCGAGAAGCGCGAACGGATGCGCCCGACGAAGAAGCCGGCGGCGACGGCGCCCGTGCCGAGGCATGCCATCAGCAGGCCGTAGCCCGCCGCGCCCAGCCCAAGGCGCTGCTGCGCGATCACCGGCAGCAGGGCCCACAGCGCCGAACCGAGCCCGCTGAAACCGGCCGTGCGCACCAGCTGCGCGAAGATCGCG
>NZ_JBZAYE010000397.1:0-6969 GCF_058244205.1 Variovorax sp. 20P10.2.4 | reverse complement strand
TCGAAGCCCCGGCGTGTTGCCGCGCGCGGCCTGCGTTGCGAAACCTCATCGAACATCTCCCTCATGCGGGCCCGCGAACGCGGGCGGACGTCTGGAACCCGGAAGCGCGTGTCTCCCGGCCTGTTGGCGGCTTCCCTTCCGCCTTTTTTCTTGCTGCGCCCCGGCGGCGGCGCGGGGCCGCTACTGCACGAAGCCGATGCCGCGCGATTCGCGCACTTCGGGCTTGATGCGGTGCTCGGCCTCGAGCTGATCGAGGAATTCGGCCGCCGAGAACTCGGTCGCCAGGATATCGGTCTGCCGTTTCACCGCCGCGAAATCGCCGGGGCACAGCTGCGAAAGCTGCGCCAGCCGCGCGCGGACCTCGCCCGTGAGCAGCGACGCATCGCCCGCGAGCGCCTCGGTCACGAACATGCGCTCGCGCTGCGCCGCGGTCAGCGGCATGAACTTGATCTTGAAGGTGAAGCGCCGCAGCGCCGCCTGGTCGAGCCGCTCGAGCAGGTTGGTGGTGCACACGAAGATGCCGTTGAAGCGCTCCATGCCCTGCAGCATCTCGTTGACCTCGGTGACCTCGTAGGTGCGCTGGGCACCGCGGCGGTCCTGCAGGAAGCTGTCGGCCTCGTCGAGCAGCAGCACGGCCTTCTCGCTCTCGGCCTCGCGGAACATGGCGGCCATGTTCTGCTCGGTCTCGCCGACGTACTTGCTCATGAGGTCGCTGGCCTGGCGCACGATCAGCGGCCGCGCGATGGCCTTGGCGATGTGCTCGGCGAGCGCGGTCTTGCCGGTGCCGGGCGCGCCGTAGAAGCACAGCGTGCCGTGGCCGCGCGCCTTCAGCGCCTCGACGATGCGCGGGATCTCGAAACGGGTCTCGACGTTGAGCATGTCGAGGTCGTAGGTGGTCACGGTGCGGCGCTCGCCGCGGCCGGTGTCGCTGGTGCCCAGCGCGAGGTCGGCGTTGCGCAGCTGGCGTTCGATCAGCGCCTCGACCGAAGCGCCGTCGGTCCGGGCCAGGCCCGCGAAGCGCACCGCGGTGCGGATCTGCGCCGGCGTCAGGCCCTTGCGCTCGGCCAGCTTGGCGGTGAAGGCCTCGGACACCGTCACGCCCTCGAGCGTCTTCTTCACGAGCTGCTCGCGCGCGCCCGGCGGCGGCGACTTGAGCTCGAGGTGGTAGGCGAAGCGGCGCCGGAATGCCGGATCGATCTGTTCGATGCGGTTGGTGACCCACAGCGTGGGCACCGGGTTGGCTTCGAGGATCTGGTTGACCCAGGCCTTGCCGCTGACGCTGCCGTTGGCCGGCGCGGGAATCTGTTCGGCGCGCGCCATGTACTGCGCGGCCTCGGTGCTGATCGGCGGGAACACGTCCTCGACCTCGTCGAACAGCAGCGCGGCCTGGGCGCTGCCCTTGAGAAAGACCTGCGCGATCTGCAGCGAGCGATAGCGGTCGCGGCCCGACAGCGAATTGCCATCGCGGTCGGCGTACTCGACCTCGAACAGCTCGAGCCCCGCGGCCTGTGCCACCACCTTGGCCAGTTCGGTCTTGCCGGTGCCGGGCGGGCCGTAGAGCAGCACGTTCACGCCCAGCTCCTTGCGCGCGACCGCCGCGCGCAGCAGCGTGACGAGCACGCGCACCTCCTCGTCGACGAAGGAGAAGTCGTTCGGCAGCAGCGCGCTCTTGGCCGAGGGCCGCGTGAACACGGCCATCAGCTCGTTGTGGTCGCGATATTCGCGCATCAGCACCGGCGGCAGCTTCTCGCTGACCTTCATCAGGTCGGCGAGGTCGGTGATGTTGTGTTCGGAGATCAGGTTCTCGACCAGCCCGATGCGCTCGAGCCGCGAGCCGGCACGCAGCGCCTCGCCGACTTCGCTCGCGTTCACGCCCGCGATGTCGGCGATCGCGGCATAGGCCTCGGGCGCGTTGTTGACCTTGAACTCGACCAGCAGCGAGCGCAGGTCGCGCTGGTAGCGCGCGAGCGTGCCGTACAGCAGCAGCGCGCGCTCGGCCTTGTTGAGCTGCAGCAGGCCCGCGAGCGCATCGATGTTCTTCTCGACCAGCGTGGACTGCTTGCGCAGCGCATGCGTGAGCCAGTCGCGCGTGACGGCCAGCACCGACAGCAGGTCCTTGGGCTGGTCCTTCGCGTACTCGTCGAGGTAGAAGAACAGCGTGCCTTCCTCGTACGGGCCGCGCCAGACGCCGTGGCGCTCGAGCAGCGTGCGGCCGTCGAGGTTCTCGATGCCCTTCCAGGCCTCGTTGCCCGCGCAGCGGCGGCCGAGGAATTCGCGCAGCCGCTGCAGCACCGCGGCCGGCCACACCAGGTGGCGGCCGGTCAGCGAGAGCAGGCCGTTGATGTCGCGCCGCACGTTGAAGCGCGGCCCCTGCTTGGCGGCGAGCGTGAGCACGAAGTGCGAGCACATGAGCTCGAGCACCGGTGCTTCCTTGAGACCGGGCGACGGCAATGCCTGCCCGCGAACCGCAGCAGCCACTACATCGACACCCGCACGCTTGACCATCGGACGAACCTCCAGAGAGGGGAATTACCGGCCAGACCATAACGCAGACTTTTGGCTTCGGGAAGACGCCGAAAGGGTAAAAACCCTGGTGTCCGATTCCGTCCACAATGCGCGCCATGGTCGAAATCGAAGAAATACGCCGCGCCGCGGCACGCCTCGCGGGACAGGTGCTCGACACGCCCTGCGTGGAATCGCGCACGCTGTCGGAGATCGTGGGCGCGCAGGTGTTCCTCAAGTTCGAGAACCTGCAGTTCACCTCCTCGTTCAAGGAGCGCGGCGCCTGCAACAAGCTGGTCGACCTGTCGGAGAGCGGCACCCGCGGCGTGATCGCGATGTCGGCCGGCAACCATGCACAGGGTGTGGCCTATCACGCGCAGCGGCTCGGACTGCGCGCGCTGATCGTGATGCCGCGCTTCACGCCCGGCGTGAAGATCGAGCGCACGCGCGGCTTCGGCGCCGAGGTGGTGCTGTACGGCGACACGCTCGACGCGGCGCGCGCCCACGCGGTCGAACTGGCGCAGCGCGAGGGCCTGGCCTTCGTGCATCCCTACGACGACGAGGCCATCATCGCCGGTCAGGGCACGGTGGCGCTCGAGATGCTCGCGGCCGAGCCCGAGCTCGACACCCTGGTGGTGTCGGTCGGCGGCGGCGGCCTGATCGCGGGCATGGCCGTGGCCGCGCGCGCGCTCAAGCCCGGCATCGAAATCGTGGGCGTGCAGACCACGCGCTTCCCGGCCATGGTCAACGCGGTCCAGGGCACGCAGCATCCGCAGGGCAAGAGCACCATCGCCGAGGGCATCGCCGTCGGCACGCCGGGCGTGCTGACGCGCGAGATCATCGCGCGCCATGTCGACGACCTGGTGCTGGTGGACGAAGGCGACATCGAGCAGGGCGTGCTGATGCTGCTCGAGATCGAGAAGACGCTGGTCGAAGGCGCCGGCGCCGCCGGGCTGGCCGCGCTGATCCGGCACCCCGAACGCTTCAAGGGCAAGCGCGTGGGCCTGGTGCTGTCGGGCGGCAACATCGATCCGCTGCTGCTCGCGGCCATCATCGAGCGCGGCATGGTGCGCGCCGGCCGACTCGCGCGGGTGCGCGTCAGCGCGCGCGACGTGCCGGGCTCGCTGGCCCAGATCACGGCCACCGTGGCCGAAGCGGGCGCTAACGTCGACGAGGTCCACCACCAACGGGCCTTCACCATGCTGGCGGCGCAGAACGTCGACATCGAGCTGGTGCTGCAGACCCGCGGCCGGGAACACCTGGCCAGCGTGCTGGAAGCGCTGGCCACGGCGGGCTTCGAGGCGCAGGAGCAGCACTGAGCCAGGTCGGGCCGGCTCGTCCGGTTACGTCTGGTTCCAGGGGTCTGGCAACCCCCTAGACCGCGGGCATGCACCCCACCGGTAAAATGCCACCAGTTCGTGTCATTCAAAGTATCAGAGGTATTTCCGATGTCCCACCCCACTCCTGTCGAGCCCGCACACGGCGCCGCCGCCGAGCAAGACACGGTCGAGTCGATCGTTCACCTGATGCCGCTCGTGCTGCCGATCGCCGGCGGCGTGCTGATGCTGCTGCTGGCATCGATCGCCGTCTTCCTGGCCTGACAGGCATTTGCGCTTTCGTCCGCGGGTCGTGCGGCCCGCGCTGACGCATCCTCCTCTCCCGAGCCGAAACGTTTTCTCAAACGGACCTCCACGCCGCCAGGCGTGGCGCACCGTTCGGAAAGACGATTTTTCAACTTAGGAGATTTCCGATGAACGCACCCACGACGAAGGGCCTTGGCATTCAGGCGCCCGCCTACGTCAAGAATGCCAAGCTGATTGCCTGGGTGGCCGAGATGGCCGCGCTGTGCAAACCCGAATCCATCTACTGGTGCGACGGCAGCAACGAAGAGTACGACCGTCTCTGCCAGCAGCTGGTGGACGCCGGCACCTTCCAGAAGCTCAATCCCGCCAAGCGCCCGAACTCGTTCCTCGCCTCGTCCGACCCGAGCGACGTGGCGCGCGTCGAGGACCGCACCTACATCTGCTCCGCCAACAAGGAAGACGCCGGCCCCACCAACAACTGGATGGCCCCGGCCGAGATGCGTGCCACTCTGCAGCCTCTTTTTGACGGCTGCATGAAGGGCCGCACGATGTACGTCGTGCCGTTCAGCATGGGCCCGCTGGGCTCGCCGATCGCGCACATCGGCATCGAGCTGTCGGACAGCCCCTACGTCGCGGTCAACATGAAGATCATGACCCGCATGGGCAAGGCCGTGTACGAGGTGCTGGGCGCCGAGGGCGAGTTCGTGCCCTGCGTGCACACCGTGGGCGCGCCGCTCGAGGCCGGCCAGAAGGACGTCGCCTGGCCCTGCAACAAGACCAAGTACATCGTCCACTACCCCGAGACGCGCGAGATCTGGAGCTTCGGTTCGGGCTACGGCGGCAACGCGCTGCTGGGCAAGAAGTGCTTCGCGCTGCGCATCGCCTCGAACATGGGCCGCGACGAAGGCTGGCTCGCCGAGCACATGCTGATCCTGGGCGTGACCAGCCCCGCGGGCAAGAAGCACCACGTGGCCGCAGCCTTCCCGAGCGCCTGCGGCAAGACCAACTTCGCGATGCTGATCCCGCCGGCCGGCTTCGACGGCTGGAAGGTCACGACCATCGGCGACGACATCGCCTGGATCAAGCCCCAGGCCGACGGCACCCTGCGCGCCATCAACCCCGAGGCCGGCTACTTCGGCGTGGCTCCGGGCACCAACGACCTGACCAACCCGAACTGCATGGCCAGCCTCGACCGCGACGTGATCTTCACGAACGTGGCGCTGACCGACGACGGCGACGTCTGGTGGGAAGGCATGGGCGACGCGCCCGCGCACTGCATCGACTGGCAGGGCAAGGACTGGACGCCGCAGATCGCCAAGGAAACCGGCGCCAAGGCCGCCCATCCGAACGCGCGCTTCACCGTGGCCGCTACCAACAACCCCGCGCTCGACGACGCCTGGGACGATCCGAAGGGCGTGAAGATCGACGCCTTCATCTTCGGCGGCCGCCGCTCGACCACCGTGCCGCTGGTGACCGAGGCCCGCAACTGGGTCGAGGGTGTCTACATGGCCGCGACCATGGGCTCGGAAACCACCGCCGCGGCCGCCGGCCAGCAGGGCGTGGTGCGCCGCGATCCGTTCGCGATGCTGCCGTTCATGGGCTACAACATGAGCGACTACTTCCAGCACTGGCTCGACCTGGGCAAGAAGCTGCAGGCCTCGGGCGCCACGCTGCCGCGCATCTACACCACCAACTGGTTCCGCAAGGGCGCCGACGGCAAGTTCGTCTGGCCCGGCTACGGCGAGAACATGCGCGTGCTCAAGTGGATGATCGACCGCATCGAAGGCAAGGCCGACGGCGTCGACCACATCACCGGCGTGAGCCCGCGCTACGAGGACCTCAACTGGACCGGCCTGGACTTCAGCGCCGAGCAGTTCGCCACCGTCACCAGCATCGACAAGGCCGCCTGGCAGGCCGAGCTCAAGCTGCACGACGAGCTGTTCGAGCAACTGGCCCATCACCTGCCGAAGGAACTGCCCGCGACCAAGGCGGCGATCGAGCAGCGCCTCGCGGCCTGATGTCAAAGCGCCCCGCAAGGGGCGTTCCAGACGCAAAAAAGCCGCCCGAGGGCGGCTTTTTCGTGGGCGCGATCGCCCGCTCCGATCAGTAGTAGCGCGAGCTGTTCATGCGGCGCATCGCTTCGTACAGCGTGGGCATGCGGGCCGCTTGCGTACGGGCGGCGGCACCGGCCAGCGCGTCGATCCTGGCCACGTCGGCCACGCTCGCCGTGCCTTCGGACTGCTGGCGCCAGACGGCGGCTTGCAGTTCGGCCATCACGCGCGGGTCGCTTTGCGCGGTGTCGAGGAAGCGGGCGTCGGCACGGGCCGAGGCGCGGCGCTGTGCGGCGGCGAGCCAGAGCGCGCCCAGCTTGTTGGCACCGTTGGCCAGCGAGCCGGCGAACAGGGCGATGACCGCGAAGGCACCGGCGCAGACCAGGGCCCAGGCCGCGAGCAGCGCGCCTTCGTCCCAGTGGGCGACGATGGTGTCGGCCACCACGAGCACCGCCGAGACGATGGCGACGATCAGCAGCAGGATCAGCGGACGGGCGCTGTTGCCGCCGCGTGCGGCCTTCAGGTGTCCGAACAGGACTTCGGCGCGTTGGACGCCGGGGTGGACGGTGGGTTGGTCGACGTGAATGAAGCTGGTCATGGTGCCCTCCAAGGCGTGTTTCTATTTCCGATGCCTCGATATTAGGGTTTGCCCTAGTAAGTTTCCACTTTATCTTTCTGATGTTTATCATTCACAAGACTGATGGACGTCAATTTCCGCACACTCGACCTCAACCTGCTGCGCGTCTTCGACGAGGTGATGGCGGAGCGCAACCTCACGCGCGCCGCGCGCAACCTGTCGATCACGCAGCCGGCAGTGAGCAACGCGCTGCGGC
>NZ_JBZAYE010000396.1:0-7020 GCF_058244205.1 Variovorax sp. 20P10.2.4 | reverse complement strand
CGGCTGGGTATCGATGCCGCCGGTCGAAGCGAGCTTCGGCGACGACCACCGGATGCGCGCGCTGGTCGCGCTCAAGTACATCGGCATGCTCGAGAGCCGCGAGGCCACCTACCCGCTCGCCTGGCACGACGCCGCGGGCCGCGCGCTGCACGGCAGCCACCGCTACACCTTGCGTTTCGGACCTGGCGAGCTGCCGCCGGTCGAGGCCTTCTGGTCGCTCACCCTGTACGACAGCCGCGACTGCATGCTGGTCGACAACCCGATCGACCGCTACGCCATCGGCGACCGCACGCCGGCGCTGCGCCACGACGCCGACGGCGGCCTCACGCTGCGCATCCAGCATGCGGCGCCCGCGGACCAGGCCGCGCGCGCGAACTGGCTGCCCGCGCCCGCGGGCGCCTTCTACCTCTGCCTGCGCGCCTACATGCCGCGCGCGGAAATGCTCGACGGCCGCTATGCGCTGCCGCCGCTTCAACGACTGGGAGACGACGCATGAGCAGCACACAGGAACAGGAGAAGCCCTTCCTCATCGTCGGCAGCGGCACCGAGACGGTGGCGCCGGGCCTGCACATCCTGCGCGGGCAGGGGCAGTCCTTCGTGGCCGAGACCGATGTGGGCCTGGTGGTGATCGACGCCGGCCCGGGCGGCGCGGTGACGCAGGGCATGATCGACGCGGTGCGCGAACTCAGCGACGCGCCGCTGCATGCGCTGTGCTACAGCCACGGCCATGTGGGCTACAACGCCGGCGTGCCGATGTGGCTCGCCCATGCGGCGCAGCGCGGCGATGCGCCGCCGCGCGTGATCGCGCATCGCAACGTGCCGCGGCGCCTCGCGCGCTACCGCGAGACCGAGGCGCTGCAGCACCGCATGGCCGAGATCCAGTTCAACCGGCCCGCGGGCTTCTTCGCGCAGCGGCTGTCGATGCATGCGCCGACCGAGACCTTCGACGAGCGGCTGGCCATCGGCCACGGCGAGCGCGCCATCGAGCTGCGCTGGGCGCCCTCGGAGACCGACGACGCGATCGCGCTGTGGAGCCCCGCGCAGCGCGTGCTCTACGGCGGCGCGGCGCTGATCGATTCGATCCCCAACATCGGGACGCCCTTTCGCACCCTGCGCGACACGGTGCGTTGGGCCGATACGCTCGAGGCGCTGGCCGCGCTCGGCGCGCGCAAGGCGGTGCGCGAGTTCGGCGCCACGCTCGAGGGCGAGGACCAGGTGCGTCACGTGCTCACCCACACGGCGCGCGCCCTGCGCTGGCTGCGCGCCGAGGTGGTGCGGCTGATGAACGAGGGCCTCAACGAGCGCGAGCTGCTGGCGCGCATCCGCTGCCCCGACGAACTGTTCGCGGTCGACTGGATGAAGCCCACCTACGGCGACCCGGCCTACATCGTGCGCGACATCTACCGCTCGGAGAACGGCTGGTGGGACCGCAACCCGACCAGCCTGCATCCCGAGCCGCCCGAGGCCATCGGCCAGGCCGTGGCCGAGGCCATCACCGACAAGGCCGGCCTGATCGCGCGGGCACGCGCGCTGGCGCAGCAGGGGCAATGGCAGCTCGCGCTGCACGTGATCGACCTGCTGGCCACCGCGCGCGGCGACGCGCCCGAGCTGGTCGAGGCACGCGCGCTCAAGGCCGAGTGGCTGCGCCAGCGCGCGCGGCAGGTGCCCAGCTACGTGTCGCGCAACCTCTACCGCGTGAGCGCCGACATGATCGAGCAGGGCACGCAGGCGCGCTTCGGTATCCAATGACTTCCCGAGGACCCGCATCCATGACCGCATCCCTTCTCCGCACCGGCCTGTTCCTTGCCGGCCTCGCCGGCCTGCTGGCCACGGCCGCCGCGCAGGGCGCCGAGGCCTATCCCGACAAGCCCGTCACGCTGGTCGTGCCCACGGCCGCCGCGGGCGGCACCGACACCATCGCGCGGCTGGTCGCCGATGCGCTGGGCAAGTCGCTCAAGCAGCCCTTCGTGGTCGACAACCGGCCCGGCGCCAACGGCATCCTCGGCACCGAGCAGGTGGCGCGCGCGGCGCCCGACGGCTACCGGCTGCTGTTCACCTACGCCGCCGCGATGGTGGTGAATCCCAGCCTCTACCGCAAGCTGCCCTACGACCCGGTGAAGGACTTCGCGCCGGTGGCGCAGATCGGCCGCGGCGGCAACCTGCTGCTGGTGCGCAACGACCTGCCGGTGAAGACGCTGGCCGACTTCGTCGCCTATGCCAAGGCGCGGCCCGACAAGCTCAGCTACTGCTCGTGGGGCAACGGCTCGGGCGGCCACCTGGCGATGGAAAGCCTCAAGAAGCAGGCCGGCCTGGTGATCGAGCACGTGCCGTACAAGGGCAGCGGCCCCTGCGTGCAGGACCTGATGGGCGGCCAGGTCGAGGCGGCCTTCGCCGACATGTCCTCGACGGTGGAGCTGGTGCGCGCCGGCCGGCTCCGGGCGCTGGCCAACAGCGGGCCCTCGCGCATCCCGATGCTGCCCGAGGTGCCGACGATGACCGAGTCCGGCTACCCGTTCACCACCTATGCCTGGTACGGCGTGCTGGCGCCCGCGAAGACGCCGCCGGCCATCGTGAAGAAGCTCAACGAGGCGGTGAACCGCGCGCTGCGCGACCCGGCCGTGGTGCAGCGCCTGCGCGAGCTCAACTTCACCGACCTGCCGCAGAACACGCCCGAGCAGTTCGCCGCGACCCTGCGCCAGGACCTGCGCGACTGGGGCGCGCTGGTCAAGGACATCGGGCTCCAGCCCGAATGAGGCGGCGGCCGGACCGAGGGTAAGCAAGATGGTCAAGCGTCCGCGCTTCTTGCAGACTGCGCGCTGATCGGCACGGTTCCTGCTCGTCGGCTCGACGACGGCCGCCGTGCCAGCGTCCGCGCCGACCATGACCGAGCTTCACTTCTCCCGCCACCTGAACGCCGAGGCCCAGGCACAGGCCTCGAGCCTGGACCACTGGGACCAGCACTACGAACAGCTGTCGAACGGCCGCTTCGAGGGCCTGTCCGAGGACCTGCACCTGGGCTTCGTCCAGGTCTTCCACGAGCATGCGAACCAGACCCTGCTGCAGAACGGCCAGGGCCGCCCGGGCACGGTCTCGTTCGCCGTCACCGAGGTCGCGGGCAGCGGCAGCTGGTACTGCGGCCACGAGATCGAGGGCCGGCGCCTGATCGCGCTGTCGCCGCAGCGCGAATTCGAACTGCTGGCCGGCGCCGGCATGGACCTGATGGCGGTGTGCATCGACACCGCGCCGCTGGCCGAGCTCGCGGCCACGCTGTTCGGCGCCGACTTCGAGCTGCGCCTGCCCGAGCCGGCGCCGGTGCGCCAGCCGGGCTTCGACGAGAGCGAGCTGTCGAAGCTGCTGGGCGCCGCGCTGTCGCTGGCGCGCGGCAACCTCGCGCAGCTCGAGCAGCCGGCGGCGCGCCACATGCTGTCGCTGTCGCTGGCCGACGCGGTGCTGCACTGCATCGGCTGCGACGCCTTCGAAACCCGGCTGCCGCCCGGCACGGTGGCGCGGCGCCACATCGTGGCGCTGGCGCGCGAGTACATGCGGGCCCATGCCGACGAAGCCATCAGCGTGCCCGACCTCTGCGCGGCCACCGGCGTGTCGCGCCGCGCGCTGCAGTACGCCTTCGAGGACGTGGTGCACCTGAGCCCCGTGACCTACCTGCGCGTGATGCGCCTGAACCGGGTGCGGCGCGAGCTGCAGACGCACCGGCGCGACAGCATCGGCGACGTGGCGGCGCGCTGGGGCTTCTGGCACCTGTCGCGCTTCGCGGCCGACTACAGCCGGCTGTTCGGCGAACTGCCTTCCGCCACGCGCGCGCGCTGGCTTGCCGAATCCGGCTAACCGCCGCGCGGGCCGCGCCCTTAACTTCGCTGTCGCTCGTCACAACATGCGAAGAAAAGGGAACAGTCGTCCATGCGCAGCAGCCACCATCGAACGCCGGTCCGCGGCACCACCCGCACCCTTCTTGCCACCGCGCTCGCGCTGGCCCTCGGCCCGCTCGCGGCCGGCGGCGCCCAGGCCCATGGCGGCGCGGCCCACATGGTGCCGCTCAAGAAGACGGTCGAGGATTTCGGCGCCACCGTGCGCTTCGACAGCTTCGCCAACGTCTACACGGTGGCGCGCAACGGCACGCTGGTGCGCATCAAGCCCGGCTCGAAGACCGCGCTGATCAACGGCCAGCCGCTGCAGCTCGACGTGCCGGTGGTGCTGCGCAAGGGCGCGGCCTGGGTGCCGCACGACTTCATCAACCAGGTGTTCCAGTCCAGCCTGGACCGCACCTTCGTGGTCGAGCGCACGCCGAATCCGCTCAATCCGCTGTCGGCCGAGGAGATCCAGGCCGCGCTGGAGACCATCAAGGCCTCGGGCAACTACAGGCCCGGCCTGCGCTTCACCGAGATCAGCCTCAAGCGCCCGCCCAAGGACCAGGTCTGGGCCTTCGCGCTCTCGGGCCAGCCGGTGCGCGCCGCGCGGCAGGCGAGCTTCGTCGCGCTCGACGGCAAGAAGGTGATCGAGGGCAGCATCGACCTCGCGGCACGCAGGCTGCTCGAATGGAAGCCGGTGGAAGGCGCGCACGGCATGGTGCTGCTCGACGACTTCGCCACCGTGCAGAGCGCGATCGAGGCCAGTGCCGACTACGCGAAGGCGCTCGCCACGCGCGGCATCGACGACGTGAAGAAGGTGGTGGCCACGCCGCTGACCGTGGGCTACTTCGACGGCAAGGATTCGCTGCGCCAGGAAGACCGGCTGCTCAAGGTGGTGAGCTACCTCGACGTGGGCGACGGCAACTACTGGGCGCACCCGATCGAGGGTCTGGTGGCGGTGGTCGACCTCGAGCAGAAGAAGGTGCTGAAGATCGAGGACGGCGGCCTGGTGCCGGTGCCGCTCAAGCCCACGCCCTACGACGGCCGCGACCGCGCCGGCACGCCCGCGCCCAAGCCGCTGGAGATCACCGAACCCGAGGGCAAGAACTACACCATCGCCGGCAACATGCTGCACTGGCGCAACTGGGACTTCCACCTGCGGCTCGACTCGCGCGTGGGCCTGGTGCTCTCGACCGTGACCTACAACGACAAGGGCACCAAGCGCAAGGTGATGTACGAAGGCTCGCTGGGCGGGATGATCGTGCCCTACGGCGACCCCGACACCGGCTGGTACTTCAAGGCCTATCTCGACTCGGGCGAATACGGCATGGGCACGCTGACCTCGCCGATCGAGCCCGAGAAGGACGCGCCGCAGAACGCCGTGCTGCTCGACGCCACGCTGGCCGACTACACCGGCGCGCCCGTGAAGGTGCCGCGCGCGATCGCGGTCTTCGAGCGCTATGCCGATCCCGAGTTCAAGCACCAGGAGATGGGCAAGCCCAACGTGAGCACCGAGCGGCGCGAACTGGTGGTGCGCTGGATCAGCACGGTGGGCAACTACGACTACCTGTTCGACTGGGTGTTCGCCGAGAACGGCACCATCGGCATCAACGCGGGCGCCACCGGCATCGAGGCCGTGAAGGGCGTGAAGTCGCGCACCATGCAGGACGCGACCGCCGCCGAGGACACGCGCTACGGCACGCTGCTTGACCACCACATCGTCGGCACCACGCACCAGCACATCTACAACTTCCGGCTCGACCTCGACGTGGACGGCGAGAACAACTCGCTGACCGAGGTCGACCCGGTGGTGCTGCCCAACACCCGAGGCGGCCCGCGCACCAGCACCATGCAGACGGTGCAGCGCACGGTGGCGACCGAGCGGCAGGCGGCGCAGAAGTTCGATCCCTCGACGATCCGGCTGCTGAGCAATCCGGCCAAGAACAACAAGGTCGGCAACCCGGTCTCGTACCAGCTCATTCCCTACGCGGGCGGCACGCACCCGATCGCCAAGGGCGCCAACTTCGCGCAGGACGAGTGGATCAACCACCGCCTGAGCTTCATGGACCGCCAGCTCTGGGTGACGCGCTACGACCCCGAGGAGCAGTTCCCCGAGGGCAAGTACCCGAACCGCTCGAACAAGGACACCGGCCTGGGCCAGTTCACCGCCGACGACCAGGCGATCGTGAACACCGACAACGTGGTCTGGCTCACCACCGGCACCACCCACGTCGCGCGCGCCGAGGAATGGCCGATCATGCCCACCGAGTGGGTGCATGCGCTGCTCAAGCCCTGGAACTTCTTCGACGAGACGCCGACGCTGGGGCTGAACCGGCCGGCGAAGCCGGCCAGGTAAGGAGCTGCTGCATGGCGGACACCGAGGCCATCGGCCGGCTCGAGGACCTGATGACACTGGCGCCCGAGCTGCAGGCGCCCACCTACCGCCACATGGACCGGCTCTATGCGACGCGCACGATCCGGCGCGGCGCGCAGGTCCATCCGCTGCCCGCGGGCCGCGCGATCGACGTGCGCTACCGCGCGGGCGACGCGGAGTTCGGCATCGACGCGTTCATGGCGCGCAACCGTACGGCCGGCCTGCTGGTGCTCAAGAACGGCCAGGTGGTGCTCGAGCGCCATGCGATGGGCAACGACGCGACCACGCGCTGGATGTCGTTCTCGGTCGCGAAGTCGATTGCCTCCACGCTCGTGGGCGCGGCGCTGCACGATGGCCTGATCGCGAGCCTGGACGACGCGGTGGTCGCCTACGTGCCCGCGCTGCGCGGCTCGGCCTACGACGGCGTCACGCTGCGGCAGGTGCTGCAGATGAGCTCGGGCGTGGCCTGGAACGAGGACTACCTCGACCCGGCCTCCGACCGTCGCCGCATGCTGCGCGCGCAGCTCGACCAGGACGCGGGCGCGGTGCTCGCCTTCATGGCGACGCTGCCGCGCGTGGCGCCGGCCGGCACGCGCTTCAACTACAGCACCGGCGAGACCTACCTGGTCGGCAGGATCCTGGCCGGCGCGCTGCGCGAGCCGATCGGCGACTACCTGTCGCGCAAGATCTGGGCGCCCTTCGGCATGGAGGCCGATGCCTACTGGCAGCTCGATGCGCCGGGTGGCCAGGAGTTCGCGGGCAGCGGCGTCAACGCGACCCTGC
>NZ_JBZAYE010000395.1:0-7036 GCF_058244205.1 Variovorax sp. 20P10.2.4 | reverse complement strand
GACAGCCTGGCCTGCGGCCTGCAGTTCACGAAGGCACAGGCGCATCTGCGCGTGGCGAACGAGCCACTGCTACTCGTGCGCCTGCATCTGCCCGATCGGGTGCAGCCGCTCGATGCCGAGCTGCTGCGCGGCGCCTTCGGCCTCACGCCGGCCGAGGCACGGGTGCTGGTCGCGCTGGTCGAGGGACAGACGCTCAAGCAGCATGCAGCGGCGCAGGCGGTCTCCATCAACACGGTGCGCACGCAGCTCGCGGCGCTGATGGACAAGATGGGTTGCCAGCGGCAGATCGACCTGGTGCGCATGGCACTGTCGGTGGCGTAGCGTCCGGCGGCGAACGCCCATGCGGCGGCGCGGCGCGAGGCCGTCCACTGCGAAGAAAAAAGGAAATCAGGCGGGAAGGACCCGGCGCCCCGAGGGCTCGCGCATCCGGTGGGCCTGCGCAGTCGGTCGCGCCGACACCGGGTACCAACCAAAAAAACCACCCGACCAGAGCCGGGTGGCAAACCTTGGAGACAAAAAAGACGCGGAAATCAGAAGCTGTGACGCAGACCGAAGTCGTAGCCCGTCGACGAGCGCGGTGCCCAGCCGGCGGTGGCCAGGTAGGCCGGGGCGCCACCGGTGGTCACGCGACCGAAGACGGTCGGGTTGTTCTGACCGTCCTTGATGCGCACGCGGGCGAGCGTGGCATACAGCGCGGTGCGCTTCGACAGGTTGTGCACGTAGCCGATCGCGAACTGGTTGGCCTTGGTCGACAGCTCGGGGTTTCCGAACAGCGCGAGGGCCGGGTTCACGACGGGGTTCTGGCCAGCCTTGTACTTCAGGTAGCCGTACGAAGCCTTGATCTGGCCCGGGCCCACCGGCACGCTGACGCCGAGCAGGAAACCGTCGTACTTGTCGGTCACGCTGTTGACGTAGTTCAGAGCACCCAGGGTGGTGACGTTGTCGAACTTGTTGCGGGCCGACGAGTACTCGCCGAACAGCTTCGCAGCGCCGAGGTCGTAGCTCGCACCGAGGTTGAAGGTGTTGATGCGGTTCTTGAACGCTTGCGAAGCCAGCGCCGGGGTCAGGACCGTGGTCGCGGTCAGCGGCGTGGAGTCCTTGTTGTCCTGGCCGTAGGAAACAGCCACGTCGAGCGGGCCGTTGGCATAGCCGACGCGACCGCCGAAGTACGAACCGCGCTTGGACGGCGACTCGATCACGTTCTCGTCGAACTTCACGTTCTCGTGCAGCGCGTACTGGAACTGGCCGTAGAAACCACCGAGGTTCGGCGGCAGGAAGTAGCCGATGCTGTTGCTGGCGCGCGCGTAGTTGTCGCTGGCCGAAGCGCCGTTGGGAGCGGTGCCGCCCTTGCGCGACAGCGAATCGCCGACGCGGCTGATCAGGCTCGTGCCCACGCCACGCAGACCGAAGGGATCGAACACGTTGTCGTTCCAGTAGGTGGGCGTGTAGTCGCGGCCGAGGCGGATTTCGCCGAAGCCACCCGACAGGCTCACGGTGGAGCGACGGTCGAACGCGGCCACGCCGGTCTTGCCGTCATCGTTGGTGATGCCCGATTCGAGCCAGAAGCTCGCTGCCAGGCCACCGCCCAGATCTTCCGTGCCGCGGAAGCCGAGGCGGCTGGAGCTGCTGCTGCCGTTCGCCAGGGCCGTTTGGCTCTGCTTGCGCGAAGCGCCGATCAGCAGCGGGTTCGTGCCACGGTACTCGCTCTTGGTCGAGTAGTTGCTCACGCTCGCATCGACCACGCCGAACAGCGTCACCGACGATTGAGCAGCCGCTCCGCCGGCCGCCAGCACGGCGGCCAATGCCACCAGGGATTTTTTCATTTCAGCTTCCTCTTTCTTAAGCACAACAAGCGTCCTGGGCGGTCCTTCGAGGAACCACCCCGGAACGGGGGGGACACCGGGGATTCCGCGGCGGCTCGCCGCGGTTTCTCGTGCGCATCGGATCGCGTTTCTTTCGGCACCGGCGTGGGACCGGCTCCGAGCGACGCTGCACACGATGCATCTGCAATCGGGTGCAGTGATGGTCTCGTGTGCGAGTGAAGAGTCCGTGACAACCCTTAGAGCCCATCGATGGAATCGGGACTCTTTGGCGCGATAACAACAGGCTCAGAAAGATGTGCTGAAACGCACTGCGCGGCGCGCATCGACGACAGGCTCGCGCTACAACGACGGCTTGTTCGCACGCTGTCGATCGCAGCACGTCGATCCAGGCCCCAAGGAGTTGCACATGATCGAATGGCCCGAGAGAAACCCCCCCGGCTTCGTCGCGTTCCACCATGACTACCGCGAAGACGGGTGGGGCCTCGGGAAGCCGGAGGACGAGTCCTACTTCGACTTCGAGCAGATCAGGGAGTACATGCGCGGCGTACTCGTCCACCCCGGGAATTTCTTCGGCCTCATCGACCAGTTCGGCGAGACGCTTCAGTTCTATGTGAACGACGACCGCACGGTCCAGATCGATTTCATCGTCGAGGCACGGCGAGGCTCGATGGTGAAGATGGCGACCTTGAGCGAGTGCATCGCGCTGGTCGAGAGCGCGGGGCCGTCGCTGGCGGCGCTCGTCATTCCGGGCGCGGTGTTTCAGGCGTGGTAGCTACACAGAGACCACATGGCATGGCTCCGCGGCCGCACGCTCGAAAGATCTGCTTCTCGCGACTACGGCGGCAAGCACATCGAGCCAAACACCCTAGAACGGCCTCATATTGAGCTTGATCTTCATTGGATCCATTTGGCTGAGCACACCCGGTGGCAAATCAAGCATCAAGGACAACTCCTTGCGAATGAGCTCCTGCAACATCTTCTGGGCGATCTGCACCACCTGCAACTCATGGGGTGGCAATCGATGCCTTCGCGCGTGAACGAGATCCCCTCTCTTCGCGAACACGAGTCGAAACTGATCCCGTAGCGCGCTCCGATTTTCTGCACTGGTCCCCATCAGGTACGCGAATCGCTCCGAGAGACGTGCAGTGATTCCCAGCTCGTACGCTCCTGGCGTGCTGTCACCAAGAATGGCTTCGATACCAATACAGCTTTGTACCAGCGAGAGTGTCTGATTCGTTGTTATCAGCGAGTCGATCAGCCATTCAATGCCGGCGGCGATCCGCTGAGCGTGCGGGTCGAAATGCAGGGTGGATAGAAAGTGAACAATTGGATGGAGGTCCGGCGCCATGTTGCGACGCTGATAAGGCTCGACCTCCTTCTCATCCAAACGGTCAAAGGTCACGCCACGCACGAAGTTCTCAAGATCGCGCGGCATCTGTTCAGGTCGCTGCTCATCGCCCTGCACCGCATGAATGGCGATATGCGCAATGGTCCGCCGCCCGGAATCCAAGTGCCTACTCCGGAAAACCTCACGCCGAACAAACAAGCCGATCTCCAGCCCGTAGAACACAACGATCTTTACAACCGTG
Source organism: Variovorax sp. 20P10.2.4 (assembly GCF_058244205.1). NCBI lineage: Bacteria > Pseudomonadati > Pseudomonadota > Betaproteobacteria > Burkholderiales > Comamonadaceae > Variovorax > Variovorax sp. 20P10.2.4. The sequence goes on along the minus strand of NZ_JBZAYE010000395.1, from coordinate 3,624 downwards.
AGCGCTCGCGGGAGCAGCGCCGGCTCCTCTCCAAAGAGAAGGTCTGGCAACCCACCAGACTCTGTGATTCGAAAGTAGACGGAGTCTTGTTCCAGAAGGAAGCTGCTGATGGGACGAAGCGCTTCGCGCGCCTCGTCCATCGAACTGACGTTTGCCAGTAGGTCGCCGGCACCCACAGGGCAGTTTGGGCGCACCAGTCTTTCGATTCCGTCGAAAGGCGCACTGGTTCTGACCAAGGCAATCTGATCAGAGAGGATGGCCAGTTCGTCCGCAAGGCAACCAGGGCTCAAGCCTGGAAGCTCGACATAGACAAAGTAGTCCCTCGGATAGGACTCAAGCTCCGCTTGCAGGCTGCCCTCAAGCTCCTCGCACAACATGGCCGGAACCGCCAGGACTTGCTCGCTCGCGGTGCGAAGCACCTTCTGCCGCACGCGCTCGATCAGGTCCCTGACATCGCCAACCGACCACATTTCGTTCCACGGCTGCCCTCGAAGAAGCAGTTCGCAGAACCGATCGGTTGCGCTATCGGGCATCTCGACGCATGCACCTGGCACTATTTTCCAAGTACGCAGATAGCTTGTCAGCGCGCCTCTCTGCTGAGCTGTCAACGCAACCATAGGACGATCCTCGACGATGTCGTGCGTGCAGCTCCCATCCGAGCAACTTCGAGGCGGTACCTCGAAGGACCACCCTTAGAAGATCTGCCAGCTCACCCAATAGGCGATCGCCGCCACGAACGCCGACGCGGGAATCGTGAAGATCCACGCCCACACGATATTGCCCGCCACGCCCCAGCGCACCGCGCTCGCGCGCTGCGCCGAGCCCACGCCGACGATGGCGCCGGTGATGGTGTGGGTGGTCGACACGGGAATGCCCAGCGCGGTGGCCAGGAACAGGGTGAGCGCACCGCCGGTCTCGGCGCAGAAGCCGCCCACGGGCTTGAGCTTGGTGATCTTCTGGCCCATGGTCTTGACGATGCGCCAGCCACCGAACATGGTGCCCAGCGCGATCGCGGCATAGCAGCTCACGATGACCCAGGTCGGCGGTTCGGCCGCGCCGGCCGAGGCGTAGCCGGTGGCGATCAGCAGCATCCAGATGATGCCGATGGTCTTCTGCGCATCGTTGCCGCCGTGGCCCAGGCTGTAGGCGCCAGCGGAGACCAGCTGCAGCCGCCGGAACCAGCGGTCGATGCGCGAAGGCGTGGCGCGGCGGAAGGTCCAGGCCACGATCACCATCATCAGCGAGCCGAGCAGGAAGCCCAGCACCGGCGAGACGAAGATGAAGGCCACGGTCTTCCAGATGCCCGAGGCCACGAGGCCGCTGGTGCCGGTCTTGGCGATCACGGCCCCGACGATGCCGCCGATCAGCGCATGCGAGGAACTGCTGGGGATGCCGTAGTACCAGGTGACGAGGTTCCAGCTGATGGCGCCGATCAGCGCACCGAACACCACGTGCACGTCGACCACGCCGGGCTGGGCGATGCCCTTGCCCACGGTGGCCGCCACGCTCAGGTGGAAGACGAAGATCGCGATCAGGTTGAAGAAGGCGGCGAACACCACGGCCTGGCCGGGCCGCAGCACGCCCGTGGACACCACGGTCGCGATCGAGTTGGCGGCATCGTGGAAGCCGTTCATGAAGTCGAACAGGATCGCGAGCGCGACCAGCACCATCACCACCCAGAGGGCGACCTGCACCGTTGCCATCGGTCGTGCCCGCTCAGGAGTTCTCGAGGACGATGCCCTCGATCACGTTGGCCACGTCCTCGCACTTGTCGGTGATCGTCTCGAGCAGTTCGTAGATCGCCTTGAGCTTGATGACCTCGCGCACGTCGGGCTCCTCGCGGAACAGCTTGCTCATGGCGCTGCGCATCACGCGGTCGGCGTCGGACTCGAGGCGGTCGATCTCCTCGCAGGTCTTCAGGGTGGCCTCGGCCACGGCCGGGTCGGCGATCTTGCCGAGGTACTTCACGGCGTCCTTGAGGCGGTCGCAGCACTTCACGCTCAGCGTGGTGAGGCGCACGATCTCGTCGGTCATGTGGCGCACGTCGTACAGCGCCATGGTCTCGGCCGAGTCCTGGATCAGGTCGGCCACGTCGTCCATGGTGTTGATGAGCTTGTGGATCTGCTCGCGGTCGATCGGCGTGATGAAGGTCTTGTGGATCAGCCGGTTGACGTCGTGCGTGACGCGGTCGGCCGCGCGCTCGGCGTTGTCGACGTCGCGGTTGTACTGCTCGCGCAGGTGCACGTCGTTGTAGTTGGTGACGAGTTGCTCGAAGGCCCGGGCCGCCTCGACGATGCGCTCGGCGTGCTGGTTGAACATCTCGAAGAAATTGCCCTCGCGGGGCAGCAGCTTGCCGAACATGGCGACTCCTGGAGGACGTCAATCACAACTTGATGACGCCTTGATGAAAAAACCCGCGAAGTTTAAACGGGCGGATCGTGCGATCCGGACCTTGGGGGGTTGATCTTTTCGTTGTATATGCGCGAGGCACGGCGGCCACGGTCGCATTTCGACCCGAAAAGGAACTCAGGCCGCGAGCTTCAGCACGGGCAGCTGCCATCCGCCGTAGATGCCGCCGAGCCGCAGCGCCACGACCAGCGCGATGCCGGCATGGAAGGCCCAGCGCCGCGGCAGGCCCGCCGCCTGCAGCAGCAGGTAGGCGACGATGCCCGCGATGGCGGCCGAGCCGTAGAAGCCGCCGCTCAGCAGCAGCGGCACGTGGCCCGTGAGCACGTCGCGCAGCAGGCCGCCGGCGGCGCCGGTCATGGTGCCGGTCAGCACCACGATCAGCGCGCCGCGGCGCTGCTCCTCGGCCACCTGCGCGCCCATGACGGCGAACAGCCCGAGGCCCAGCGCATCGGCCACCGCGAGCGCGTGCTGCGGCACCGGCAACGCGTGCAGCCAGGCGATGGCCAGCGCCGAGACGGCGAGGATCACCCAGGCATAGCGGGTGTCGCGGACCCAGAACACGGGATGGCGGTCGAGCAGCAGGTCGCGCAGGGTGCCGCCGCCGACCGCGGTGACCGAGGCGATCACGACCACGCCGAGCCAGTCGAGCCCCGCATGGGCCGCGGCCAGCACGCCGCTGACGGCGAACACCGCGACGCCGGCGAGATCGAGGACGTACAGCAGCATGGCGCCCGCCCTCCCCTGAAACCTTCGCTCAGGCCTTGGCGTCGGTGTCGCGCAGCCGCTCGATGACCTGCTTCGACACGCGCGCCAGCGCGGCGCGCGGCACCTTGTCGGGCGCGATCTCGGCCAGCGGCTTGAGCACGAAGGCGCGCTCGCGCATGCGCGGATGCGGCAGCGTGAGCGCGGGCGTGTCCTTGACCGTGTTGCCGTGCGTCAGCAGGTCGAGGTCAAGGGTGCGCGGCGCGTTCGGGAACGGCCGCTCGCGCCCGGCTTCGAGCTCGAGCAGCTGCAGGTCGGCCAGCAGCGCCTCGGCCGTGAGGCCGGTGCGCACCGCGACCACGGCATTGATGAAGTCGGGGCCGGTGGCATCGACCGGCGCGCTGCGGTAGAGCGAGGAACTGGCCGTCACGGTGGTGCGCTCGATCGCGCCGATGGCGAGGATCGCGGCGCGCACCGCCGCGGCGGCATCGCCGAGGTTGGCGCCGATCGCGA
>NZ_JBZAYE010000394.1:0-7052 GCF_058244205.1 Variovorax sp. 20P10.2.4 | reverse complement strand
ACGCGACTGCGGCGGCCGCCTGGGCGTGCATGCGCTCGACACCGCCAGCGGCGCGCGCATCGCGCACCGCGGCAACGAGCTGTTTCCGATGTGCAGCACCTTCAAGCTGATGCTCGCGGCCGCGATCCTGCAGCGCGGCACCGCGCAGGAACCGGCGCTGCTCGAGCGCCGCCTGAGCTACACCCGCGCCCACCTGCTGCCGAACTCGCCGATCACCGAGAAGCACCTGGCCGACGGCATGACCGTGGCCGAGCTGTGCGCCGCCACGCTGCAGTACAGCGACAACGCCGCCGCCAACCTGCTGATGCACCAGCTCGGCGGGCCGGCCGGCGTCACGGCCTATGCGCGCGCCATCGGCGACACGGTGTTCCGCCTCGACCGCTGGGAGACCGAGCTCAACAGCGCCATCCCCGGCGATCCGCGCGACACCACCAGCCCGGCCGCGATGGCCGCCAGCGTGCAGCGGCTGGTGCTAGGCGATGCGCTGGCCGCGCCCCAGCGCGCGCGGCTCGAGGCCTGGCTGCGCGGCAACACCACCAGCAAGGAGCGCTTCCTGGCCGGCGTGCCGGCCGGCTGGACCGTGGGCGACAAGACCGGCGCGGGCGACTACGGCACCAACAACGACGTCGGCGTGCTGTGGCCGGCTTCGGGCGCGCCGCTGGTGCTCGCGGTGTACCTGACCTTCCCGGGCGACAAGGGCGCCAAGACGCGCAACGACGTGGTGGCCTCGGCGGTGCGCATCGTGGCGAACGCGATGCGGGGCTGAGCGCCCGCGCTGCCCCGGGGCCGCAATGCCGTACCCGCCCCATCGGGCACTGCGCGGTGCGCCTGCGCCCGCGCGCCATCGGCGGGACAATGGCCGCGCCTTGCGCGCCCCGCGCGGCCAGGGCATCCAGCCAGAGCCCCCGCCGCATGTCGTCCCCGCCCGCCGTCTCCACCTCCTCGTCCACCCCCCAGGCCTCGTTTTCGCTGTGGCGCATCGCGGTGCCGGCCTTCGGCCCCTCGCTGCTGTTCGGCATCGGGGAGGGCGCGATCCTGCCGATCGTGCCGCTCACGGCGCGCGAGCTCGGCGCCTCGGTGCCGATGGCGGCGCTGGTGATGGCGCTGATCGGCATCGGCTCGCTGCTCAACAACATCCCGGCCTCGATGATCACCATGCGCTGGGGCGAGCGCTGGGCCATCGTGGCGGCCGGCGCCTGGAGCGCGCTCGGCATGGCGCTGTGCGTGTGGACCTCGCACCTGGGCCTGTTCGCGCTCGGCTGCTTCATGGTCGGCATGTCGCAGGCGGTCTACAACCTCGCGCGCCAGAGCTACATGAGCGAGGCGGTGCCGGTCGAGTACCGCGCGCGGGCGCTGTCCACGCTGGGCGGCGTGATGCGCATCGGCATGTTCATCGGCCCCTTCCTGGCGGCCGGCGCGGTGCATTTCTTCGGCCTGATGGCGGCCTATGTGCTCGGCATCGTGGCGGTGGCCGGCGCGGCCATCCTGGGCGCGCGCATTCCCGACCTCGAGCTGCCGCCCGCGCCGCCGGGCCAGGCCGCGCCCGCGAAGCCCACCATCGTCTCGACCCTGCGCGACCACCGCCGCGTGTTCCTCACGCTGGGCGTCGCCGTGACCCTGGTCAGCGCGGTGCGCGCCTCGCGCCAGGCCGTGATCCCGCTGTGGGCCGACCACCTCGCGCTGGCGCCCTCGGTGGCCTCGCTGATCTACGGCATGGCCGGCGGCATCGACATGCTGGTGTTCTACCCGGCCGGCAAGGTGATGGACCAGAAGGGCCGGCGCTGGGTCGCGGTGCCCTCGATGCTGATCATGGGGCTCGCGATGCTGCTGATGCCGCTGACCACGGGTGCCGCCACGCTGCTGGTCGCGGCGCTGGCCATCGGCTTCGGCAACGGCATCGGCTCGGGAATGATCATGACCCTGGGCGCCGACCATTCGCCGCGCCATGGCCGCGCGCACTTCCTCGGCGTGTGGCGGCTGATGTCCGACATCGGCGCCTCCTGCGGGCCGGCGCTGCTGTCCTTCCTCGCGGGCAGCCTCTCGCTGGCCGCGGGCATCGCGGTCACGGGCGGGCTCGCCTTCGCCGCGGCCGGCGTGCTGGCCCACTGGATTCCGCGCCGCACGCCGGGCCACGAGGCCTAGCGAAGGCTGTCGCCGCCTATCATTCACCCCACACAGGGGTCCCACACACACATGTCCAATCTCATCGTCCACGGCGGCACGCCGCTGCGCGGCCGCATCACGCCGTCGGCCAACAAGAACGCGGTGCTGCCGATCCTCTGCGCCACGTTGCTCACGCGCGAGCCGCTGCGCCTGCACGGCGTGCCCGACATCACCGACGTGCGCAAGATCCTCGACATCTTCCGCACGCTGGGCAGCGAGGTGCAGCTCGACCACGCCACCGGCACGCTCGCGCTGCACCACCGCGACACCGTGTTCGACGCCGCCGCCCACCGGTTGCCCGAGGAGATGCGCTCCTCGATCATGCTGGTGCCGCCGCTGCTGGCGCGCTTCGGCGTGGCGCGGCTCGAGGACAACGTCAAGGGCTGCACCCTGGGCGTGCGCGAGATCGATCCGCACGTCGAGGTGTTCCGCAGCTTCGGCGGCCAGGTCGAGCGCGCCGAGGGCTCGCTGCTGGTGCGCACCGACGGGCGCCTGGTGCCCACCGACCACTGGCTCGACTACGCCTCGGTCACCACCACCGAGAACTTCGTGCTGTGCGCGGTCGGTGCCGAGGGCACCTCGACCCTGACCAACGCCGCCTCCGAGCCGCACGTGCAGGAGTTCTGCCGCTTCATGGCCATGATCGGCGCGCGCATCGACGGCATCGGCACCTCGCGCCTCACGGTGCATGGCGGCCATGCGCTGGGTGGCGGCGAGTTCCGCTTCGACGAGGACTTCCACGAGATCACCACCTTCCTCGCGCTCGGCGCCATCACCGGCGGCGACGTGGTGGTGCGCAACAGCGCGCCGGCCAACTTCCCGCTGATCGACCGCACCTTCGCCAAGTTCGGCGTGCAGATCGTGCACGAGGACGGCTGGTCGCGCGCCGTGCGCTCGGGGCCGCTGAAGGTGCAGACGCCGTTCACCGCCAACGTGCTGACCAAGGTCGAGGCCGCGCCCTGGCCGTACTTCCCGGTCGACCTGCTGCCGATCTTCATCGCGCTGGGCGTGCGCGCGCAGGGCAACGCGATGTTCTGGAACAAGGTCTACGACGGCGCGCTGGGCTGGACCGGCGAGCTCTCGAAGTTCGGCGCCCACGTGTTCTCGTCCGACCCGCACCGGCTCATCACCTTCGGCGGCGCCCCGCTGGTGCCCGCGGTGGTCGAGAGCCCCTACATCATCCGCGTGGCGATCGCACTGTTCATGGTGGCCTCGAGCATCGAGGGCCGCTCCGAGATCCGCAACGCCACGCCGATCCGCCGCGCGCACCCGCGCTTCGTCGAGAACCTGCGCAGCCTGGGCGTGCAGGTGGAGTGGACCAGCGAGGAGTGACAAGGTGTGAATAAACCTACTGCGCGCCCCGATCTCGCACCTGCGGTCCTCACCGTACGTGAGTACGGCTGCGGTCCTCGGCGCGACCTCGGGGCGCTCGCTACGGTTTCTTCACACCTTGTGAGCGTTCCGGCCGCCGTGTTTCACGGCGCCGCGCGCCGCAGCAGCCCGGCCTCGATCGAGGCCTCGAGCCGGTCCACCACGTCCCAGTGGCGCAGCAGCAGCCCGTCCTGCGTCTCGTAGCGGTCCGCGGTCGCGAAGCGCAGCGCGCGGCCGGTGGGCGGCGCGCCGAGGAAGTTGCCGGTGTGGGTGCCGGCCCATCGGGTCATCGCCATCAGCTGCGTGCCCTCGACCAGCACCACCTGCTCGAGCGGCCGCAGGTCGGGCAGGCCTGCGAGCAGCAGGCGCGCGAAGTCCGCGTACATGGCCGGACCGCGGCCGCGCAGCATCGGCGAGCTGCTGCTGAAGTCGGGATGCAGGAAGCGGGCGATCGCGTCGAATTCGTGGCGTTCGAACACCGTGTGGCGGAATGCGAGGAAGCTGGCGCGGAGATCCTCGCTCGCCGAGGAAGGGGTGGTGGAGGTCATGCGGGCTCGTGAAGCGCAACGGCGGGCGGCCAGTGTGTCGCCGCGAGCTCGCGCGGCGCGATGACCGCCGCGGTCATTGACGAAGCCGCGCGCGCCTCGCGACCGCGCTACAGCACGAACCAGCCCACCGCCACGTAATGGCTCACCGTGCCCGCGAGCACGAACAGGTGCCACACCGCATGCGCATGCCGGAAGCCGCGGCGGTTGCGGTAGAAGACCGTGCCCGCGGTGTAGAGCACGGCGCCGATCAGCAGCCATGCGAGGCCGCCGCCCTCGAGCTGCATCGCCAGCGGCACGGCCGCGGCGATCGCGAGCCAGCCCATGCCGATGTACAGCGGCAGCGAGGGCTTCACGGGTGCGCCGCGCGCGGCCATCAGCTCGCGCCGGATGCCGACCGCGGCCGCGCCCCACATCGCCAGCAGCGGCACCCAGGCCCAGGCGCCTTCGAGCATCACCAGCGCGAACGGGGTGTAGGTGCCGGCGATCAGCAGGTAGATCGCGCAATGGTCGGCGCATTCCCACAGGCGCTTCAGCCGGCCGCGCGTGCTGTGGAACAGGGTGGAGGCCGCGTAGAGCGCGACCGCCGAGAGCGAGAACACGAGCGAGCCGGCGATCTTCGCCGGGTCGCCCGTGGGCAGGGTCTTGGCCAGCAGCAGCACGGCCGCCGGCAGGGCGAGCAGCAGGCCGAGCAGGTGGCTGTACCCGTTGAGTCGTTCGCCCGGGTACATGGTGTGCCGCCTGCTTGCTTCGGTCAGTCTGCCGCGTGCCGGCTCAGCGGCCGGTTTCCTTCAGGTAGTCCTGGCGCGCGGCGAAGGCCGTGTTCGCGAAGTCCGAGAACACGCCGTCGATGCCGGCGCGGAAGTACGCGAGGTACTCGGCCTTCGGGTCGCCCTTGTAGACGGCGGCCAGGTAGCGCGACTCGTTGCGGAAGGTGTAGCTGTGCACGAACAGGCCGGCCTTGTGGGCGTCGGCGATCAGGCTGGTGGGCTTGATCGTGTTGGCTTCGACCATGCCCTTGTTGGGCGTCTTGAACGGAACGATCGTGTGCGCCATCACTTGCGGCTTCCACGGGCCGATGCCGTCGGCATAGGTCTTGACCTCGGCCAGGCCGGCCGGCGTGAGCATCGCGCCGAACCAGCGCGGGTCGCCCGCCAGGGTCCAGCTGTAGGGACGGCCGTCGACGAAGGTGTAGTCGTCGGTGGTGACGTAGATCATCTCGCCGGTCTTGAAGTCGATGTCGTTGCCGTCGACCAGCTGCACCGCGCGCGCCTTCAGGCCGGCCGAGCGCAGGTACTTCAGGCTCACCGGGTCGAAGCTCTGCACGAAGATCGGTGCGTCCTTGCGGTTCAGGTCGTTGGCGTTCATCGCCTTGAGCAGCGCGTCTTCCAGCGGGTGGCTGCCGGCCGGGCCGCAGCCGTTGGCGATCGCCTGGGCGTTGTTCCAGATCGGGTTCTTGGTTTCCGGGTACACGGTGATCGTGCGGCCGGTGGCCTTGGCCTTGGCGCGCATGATGTCGATCACTTCCTGGAAGCTCAGGATCGGCAGCTTGCCGTTCAGCTCGGTCGGGCGCTCGTCCTTCGCGTCGAAGGTGGTGCCGTGGATCCACTGCTTGAGCTCGGCCAGCGTGAAGTCGGTGATCGACCAGTCGCCGGTGTGGTCCTCGCCGTCGACGACCAGCGACTTGAGCACCGACTTCGGATCCTTGGGATCGGTCAGGTCGCTCAGGTACTTCGCCGGGCCGTTGGCGGGAATCGCCGGGTAGGTCACGTCGACGCGCACGCCGGGCACGGTGCGCTTGCGCGCGGCCACGGTGGCGTTGGTCTTGGCCACGTCGGTGATGTCGGTGTTGTCGCTGAGCCAGGGGTTGTGGCGCGCGACCAGCACGCAGTCCTTGGTCAGGTGCAGGTCGGTCTCGAGCGAATCGGCGCCGGCATCGGCGGCCGCTTCGTAGGCCTTCTGGGTTTCCTCCGGGAACAGGCCGGGCAGGCCGCGGTGGCCGATCACCAGGGGCACCGAGCCGTCGAGCGTGCCCAGCGGGGTCGGTGCCGGGGCGGGTGCCGGCGCCGGAGCGGGCGGAATGACGGGAACGAAGGCGCTGCCGCCACCACCACCGCCGCAGGCGGCGATGACGAGGCTGCCGCCGAGCGCGACGAAAGCGGCACGCAGGGGACGGGGTGCGGGTGCAGGAACGGCTGTTTTCTTCATGTTGGAGTTTCGCGTTGCGTTGCGTTGAGGGGTGCCGAAGGCCGGCGGATGCTAGGTTTGGCGGATGACGGTACGGTGACCGTGGGCGCGCAAGCAACACGGGCGTCCATGCGCCCGAAGCGCGGTGACATCGAGCGTCACCGCGGCGTCATCGAAGACTTTGTGTCCTAGTCGAAGCGCGGTCGCGCCTCGGACCACTGGAGCAGCCCGTCGAGCACCGGGCACAGCGACTGGCCCCAGTCGCTCAGGCGGTATTCGACCTTCGGCGGCACCTGCGAATGCACGGTGCGCAGCACCAGGCCATCGGCCTCGAGCTGGCGCAGCTGCTGCGTCAGCATCTTCTGCGACACGGCCGGTATCGCCTGCTCGAGCTCGGAGAAGCGCAACACCTTGCCGCCGAAGAGCTGGAACAGGATCACCAGCTTCCAGCGGCCCTCGATCCAGCCCAGCGTGCGCTCGACCTGCGCGGCCGCGCTGGCCGGCGTGTAGGCGACGGGGTTACCTGCGAGTACGGGCCTTACTTCTTCGTGCGTTCTTGTCATGGCCCGAGGGTATCCCTAGCCTCGATGCATCGCCAACAAGGACCTTTCTCATGACCGACATGCATCCGCCTTCCTCCCTGCCTTTCTCGTTCGATCCCGCGGAGTTCGCGGGCCGCCGCGTGCTCGTCACGGGCGGCACCAAGGGCATGGGCCAGGCCATCGTGCGTCGCCTCGCCGCGAGCGGCGCGCGCGTTGCCGCCACCGCGCGCAGTGCCCCCGATGC
>NZ_JBZAYE010000393.1:0-7063 GCF_058244205.1 Variovorax sp. 20P10.2.4 | reverse complement strand
GGCCGCTGTTCGACCTGCGCGATCCCGCGGGCGCGCCCGTTTCCTTCCTCGGCTATGCCGAGGAATGCCACCTCGGCTGGTCGCTGGCGCCGCTGCTCGAGCGCCACGGCGAGCTGCGGTTGCAGCGCCACCACGAGGCCAGCCTGACCGACGGGCTGCGCTTCATGGCGCTGTCGCGGCTGGGCGTGGCCTGGCTGCCGCAGGCGCTGGTGCGCGAGGACCTCGATGCCGGGCGCCTCGTGCGGGCCGGTGGCACTTCGCTCGAGGTGCCGCTGCGCTTCATGCTGATGCGCCGGCGCGCGCCGCTGGCCGAGCAGGCCGAGCGGCTGTGGCGCCATCTGGGCGAGCTGGTGCGGGCCGAAGTGCCCGCACAGGACGAGCCGGTGCTGGAGGGCGTGGCGTAGGGGCGTTGCGGCTCAGGTCCGCGCGCCGGCATCGGGCAGCAGCAGGTCGCGCTGCGCCTGCGCGGTCTGCTGCAGGAACTCCCAGGTCGCCTTCATGCGCGCGAGGTGTTTGGTCTCGGCCGGCATCGACATCCAGAAGGTGCGCGTGAAGTTCGCCTGGCCCGCGAGCACCGGCTGCAGGCTGCCGTCGCCCTCGGCCAGGAAGGCCGGCAGCACCGCGATGCCCGCGCCCGCGGCCACCGCGCGGTGCTGCGCCAGCACGCTGGTGCTGCGCAGCGCGAAGCTGTCGGGGCGGTGCAGCTCGTCGAGGTACTGCAGCTCCTTGCTGAACAGCAGGTCGTCGACATAGCTGATGAAGGTGTGGCCGCGCAGGTCCTCGCGCGTGGCGATCGGCTTGTGCGCCGCGAGGTAGGGCTTCGAGGCGTAGAGGCGCAGCGTGTAGTCGCTGAGCTTGGTGACCAGCACCGGCCCGCGCGCCGGCCGCTCGAGCGAGATCACGATGTCGGCCTCGCGCCGCGACAGGTGCACCAGCCGCGGCATCGCCAGCAGGTCGATGGTCAGCCGCGGATGCTGGCGCGCGAACAGCGCGAGCTGCGGCGCCAGCACCGCGGTGCCGAAGCCCTCGGTGGCGCCGATGCGCACCAGCCCCGACAGCCCTTCCTGCGAGGCGGGCGCCGTGCTCTCCACCGCGAGGAAGGCGCCTTCCATCGCTTCCACCTGCGGCTGCAGCCGCCGGCCGGCCTCGGTGAGCCGATGGCCGCCGGCCTCGCGCGCGAACAGCGGCGCGCCCACCTCCTTCTCGAGCGCCTGGATGCGACGCGCCACGGTCGTGTGGTCGACCTCGAGCCGGCGCGCGGCGCTCATCAGCGTGCCCGAGCGCGCGAGTTCGAGAAAGAAGCGAAGGTTGTCCCAGTCCATGTGTTCCTCCGGGCGGCGCCGTGCTGCGGGCGATCTGCATTTATGCAAAACCCCAGCGCAATTTTGTCTATTGTCATAGCAAAACTGCAAAGCTACGATGCCCGCTGTTCCGCCGCCTTCGGCACCGCATTCACAGGAGACAAGCACATGGACGCCAGCACCCAGCCCTCGACCCAGATCGCCACCGTCAAGCTCTTGATCGGCGGCAAGTTCGTCGAGTCGAAGACCACCGAGTGGCGCGACATCGTCAACCCGGCCACGCAGCAGGTGCTGGCCCGCGTGCCCTTCGCCACGCAGGATGAACTCGACGCCGCCGTCGCTTCGGCCAAGGACGCCTTCAAGACCTGGCGCAAGACCCCGCTCGGCGCGCGCGCGCGCATCTTCCTCAAGTACCAGCAGCTGATCCGCGAGAACATGGCCGAGCTGGCCGCGATCCTCACGGCCGAGCAGGGCAAGACCCTGCCCGATGCCGAGGGCGACGTGTTCCGCGGCCTCGAGGTGGTCGAGCACGCCTCGAACATCGGCAACCTGCAGCTCGGCGAGCTGGCCAACAACGTGGCCAACGGCGTCGACACCTACACCCTGCTGCAGCCGCTGGGCGTGTGCGCGGGCATCACGCCGTTCAACTTCCCGGCCATGATCCCGCTGTGGATGTTCCCGATGGCCATCGTCACCGGCAACACCTTCGTGCTCAAGCCCTCCGAGCAGGACCCGATGGTCACGATGCGCCTGTGCGAGCTCGCGCTCGAGGCCGGCATCCCGGCCGGCGTGCTCAACGTGGTCCATGGCGGCGAGGCCGTGGTCAACGGCATCTGCGACCACAAGGACATCAAGGCGATCAGCTTCGTCGGCTCGACCAAGGTCGGCACCCACGTCTACAACCGAGCCACCCTGGCCGGCAAGCGCGTGCAATGCATGATGGGCGCGAAGAACCACGCCATCGTGATGCCCGACGCCAACAAGGAACAGACGCTCAACGCACTGGCCGGCGCGAGCTTCGGCGCCGCGGGCCAACGCTGCATGGCGGTGTCGGTGGCGGTGCTGGTCGGCGACGCGCGCAAGTGGGTGCCCGAGCTGATCGAGAAGGCCAAGACCCTGAAGATCGGTGCCGGCACCGAGAAGGGCGTGGACGTGGGCCCGCTGGTCTCGTGCGCTGCGCACGACCGCGTCAGCAGCCTGATCGAACGCGGCCTGGCCGACGGCGCCGAGCTCGTGCTCGACGGCCGCAAGCCCAGCGTGCCCGGCTACGAGAAGGGCAACTTCGTCGGCCCGACGATCTTCACCGGCGTGAAGCCCGGCATGACCATCTATGACCAGGAGATCTTCGGACCGGTGCTGTGCGTGGCCGATGCCGAGACCATCGACGAGGCCATCGAGCTGATCAACAGCAACCCGAACGGCAACGGCACCGCGATCTTCACGCAGTCGGGCGCCGCGGCGCGCCGCTTCCAGGAAGACATCGACGTGGGCCAGGTCGGCATCAACGTGCCGATCCCGGTGCCGGTCCCGATGTTCTCGTTCACCGGTTCGCGCGCCTCCAAGCTCGGCGACCTGGGCCCGTACGGCAAGCAGGTCATCATGTTCTACACCCAGACCAAGACCGTGACGGCACGCTGGTTCGACGACAGCACCGTCTCGCACGGCGTCAACACCACCATCAGCCTCAAGTGAGAAAGCGCCTTCGCGTCGCGGCCTGGGGCGCGGTGGCGACGCTCGCGATGCTAGCCGGCGGCGCGCGGGCGGCCGCCGACGCCGACGCCGGCGCGGACGACTGCGATCCCAACGGGAACCAGCAGCAGATGAACGCCTGCGCGGCGCGCGATTTCCGCGCCGCCGATGCGGCGCTCAACATCCGCTATGGCGAGGTGATGAAGACGCTGTCGCCGCAGATGCGCACCGCGCTGCGCAACGAGCAGCGCGCCTGGCTCAAGGGCCGCGACCCGGCCTGCAAGCGCGCCTCGAAGGCCAACGAGGGCGGCTCGATGTGGCCGCTGGTATTCAATTCATGCCTGGAGAAATCGACCCGGAAACGGACCGCCGAACTGGATCGCTGGAAGGGTCGCGAACAATGAACTTCGAACTGTCCGAAGAGCAGAACGCCTTTGCGCAGAGCGCGCGCGATTTCGCGCAGGCCGAATTCGCGCCGCATGCGGCGCAGTGGGACGCCGAGGCCTTCTTTCCGAAGGAGGCCATCGCCAAGGCCGGCGAGCTGGGCTTCTGCGGCCTCTACGCGCCCGAGCGCATCGGCGGCCTCGGCCTGCCGCGGCTCGATGCGGCGCTGGTGTTCGAGGAGATGGCCGCGGTCGACCCCTCGACCACGGCCTTCATCACCATCCACAACATGGCGACCTGGATGCTCGGCACCTGGGCCACCGATGCGGTGGCGCAGCAGTGGGGCGAGGACCTCACGAGCGGGCGCAAGCTGGCCTCGTACTGCCTCACCGAGCCGGGCGCCGGCTCGGACGCGGGCTCGCTCAAGACGCGCGCCGAGCTGCAGGGCGCCGAGTACGTGATCAACGGCGGCAAGGCCTTCATCTCGGGCGCCGGTTCCACCGACGTGCTGGTGCTGATGGCGCGCACCGGCGGCGCGGGCGCCAGCGGCATCTCGGCCTTCGCGGTGCCGGCCGACGCGCCGGGCGTGAGCTACGGCAAGAAGGAACACAAGATGGGCTGGAACAGCCAGCCCACGCGCACCATCAATTTCGACAACGTGCGCATCCCGGCCGAGAACCTGCTGGGCAAGGAAGGCGAGGGCTTTCGCATCGCGATGAAGGGGCTCGACGGCGGGCGCATCAACATCGCGACCTGCTCGGTGGGCGCGGCGCAGGGCGCGCTCGATGCGGCGCGCCGCTACCTGCACGAGCGCCAGCAGTTCGGCAAGCCGATCGCGAGCTTCCAGGCGCTGCAGTTCAAGCTGGCCGACATGGCGACCGAGCTGGTGGCCGCGCGCCAGATGGTGCGGCTGGCCGCGAGCAAGCTCGACGCCGGCCATGCCGACGCCAGCACCTATTGCGCGATGGCCAAGCGCTTCGCGACCGATGCGGGCTTCAATGTCTGCAACGACGCGCTGCAGCTGCACGGCGGCTACGGCTACCTCAGCGAGTTCCCGCTCGAGCGGCTGGTGCGCGACACCCGCGTGCACCAGATCCTCGAGGGCACCAACGAGATCATGCGCGTGATCGTTGCGCGAAAATTGCTGGAAGGGGACAGCGATATCCGCTGACGCCCCACATCCGGAACCCCTCAAGACAATGACCGACTCCGTAGTTCTCTTCGACGAAATCAAGACCGCCGGCGGCCAGCGCTTCGGCGTCGCCACGCTCAACGCACCCGCCTCGCTCAACGCGCTCTCCGTGGACATGGTGCGCCTGCTCACGCCCAAGTTGCGCGAATGGGCGAAGGACGACGGCATCGTCGGCGTGCTGCTGCAGGCCGCGGGCGAGAAGGCCTTCTGCGCGGGCGGCGACCTGCGCCAGCTCTACCAGACGCTGCTCGAATGCGGCCCCGAACGCAACACCTACGCCGAGGACTTCTTCCGCGAGGAGTACGAGCTCGACCACCTGATCCACACCTTCCCGAAGCCCTTCCTCTGCTGGGGCCACGGCATCGTGATGGGCGGCGGCGTGGGCCTGATGTCGGGCTGCTCGCACCGCGTGGTGACCGCGCAGAGCCGCATCGCCATGCCCGAGATCAGCATCGGCCTGTACCCCGACGTGGGCGGCAGCTGGTTCCTGCGCCGCACGCCGGGCCGCACCGGCCTGTTCCTCGCGCTCACGGCCGCGAACCTCAATGCCGCCGACGCGATCTTCTGCGGCCTGGCCGACGTGCTGGTGCCGCAGGAGCACAAGGGCCAGGTGCTCGAGGCCATCGCCGCCGCGAGCTGGGCCGGCGAGGGCAAGGCCGACCGCGCCACGCTGTCGCGCATCCTGGCCAAGGCCGGCGAGGGCGCCGAACTGCCGGCCTCGAAGGTGCGCGAGCACTACGACACCATCAATGCGCTGATGGCCGGCGACGACCTGCTCGACATCGCGCAGCGCCTGCGCGGGCTGCAGAGCGACGACGCCTGGCTGCAGAGCGCCGCCAAGACCTTCATGAAGGGCGCGCCGAGCTCGGCCGCATTGAGCTTCGAGCTCTGGCAGCGCGTGCACCGCATGTCGCTGGCCGAGGTGTTCCGCCTCGAGTACTGGGCCTCGCTGGGCTTCTGCGCGCACAAGGACTTCGCCGAGGGCATCCGCGCGGTGCTGATCGACAAGGACCGCAATCCCAAGTGGTCGCCCGCGAGCATCGAGGAGATCACCCAGGCTTTCATCGACGACCACCTGCGCCCGCGCGGCGAGATGCCGGCGGAGCTGGCATCGCTGGTCTGATTCCATCCAGACGACAGACAGACACACAGACAGACAACGGAGACGACACATGAAGATCGCATTCATCGGCCTCGGCAACATGGGCGGCCCGATGGCCCTCAACCTGCTCAAGGCCGGCCACACGCTCAGCGCCTTCGACCTCTCGGCCGACGCCTGCCAGAAGTTCGCGGGCGAGGGCCTGCCGATCGCGAAGTCGGCGGCCGACAGCGTGGCCGATGCCGAGGTCGTGATCAGCATGCTGCCGGCCAGCGCGCACGTCGAGGGCCTGTTCCTCGGCGGCGCGGGCAAGCCCGGCCTGCTCGAGAGCATCCAGGCCGGCGCGCTCGTGATCGACAGCAGCACCATCGCCGCCGCCACCTCGCGCAAGGTGGCCGAGGCGGCCGCCGCCAAGGGCATCGCGATGATCGATGCGCCGGTGTCGGGCGGCACGGGCGGTGCCATCGCGGGCACGCTGACCTTCATGGTCGGCGGCGAGACGAAGGACCTCGAGCGCGCGCGGCCGGTGCTCGAGAAGATGGGCGCCAACATCTTCCACGCGGGCGCCGCGGGCGCGGGCCAGACCGCCAAGATCTGCAACAACATGCTGCTCGGCATCCTGATGATCGGCACCTCGGAGGCGCTCGCGCTCGGCGTGGCCAACGGGCTCGATCCCAAGGTGCTGTCGGAGATCATGCGCCGCAGCTCGGGCGGCAACTGGGCGCTCGAGAAGTACAACCCGATGCCCGGCGTGATGGAGACCGCGCCGGCCTCGAAGAACTACGCGGGCGGCTTCGGCACCGACCTGATGCTCAAGGACCTGGGCCTGGCGCAGGAGAACGCGACCGCCGTGCGCGCCTCGACGCCGCTGGGCGGCATCGCGCGCAACCTCTATGCGGCGCACAGCCTCGCGGGGCATGGCGCGCTCGATTTCTCGAGCGTGCTGAAGCTGTTCCAGAAGCCCTGAGCCGGCGCGGCTCGACGACGGACAGCGGCCTCAGTGCCGCTGTTTGCGCTTGTGGGCGGTCTTCTCGGCTTTCTCGAAGGCTTCGTCGCTGGGCGCGCCTTCGCTGCCCGGCTTGCGCATGTGCTCGCCGCTGCCGTGCTTGATGCGCTCCTGTTTGGCGTGGATGTTGGCGTAGAGGCCCTTGTTCTTTCGGGTCGGCATCGCTGGCTCCTTGCTTCGGATCCGCCAGCGTGGCCACCATGCATCGGCCGCCCGGCGCGCGCAGGCCGCATCGCGGCGTAGGACATGTCGTGCGGCACGTCGTTGCCGCAGCCGGGCGCGGGGCCTTTGCGCGCGTCGTCAGAATGGGGGCATGCCTCACGCCACTTCAGTCACTTCACGTTTCCCGCATCGCCTGCCGTACCGCGCGTCCGCGAGCCTGCTGCTCGCCG
>NZ_JBZAYE010000392.1:0-7082 GCF_058244205.1 Variovorax sp. 20P10.2.4 | reverse complement strand
ATCGCCGAGGTCGCCGGTGAGCAGGCCCGCGATCCAGTGCCAGTAGCGGGTCCAGGCGGGTTGGTCGAGGCCGAGCTTGGTGGCCAGGGCGGCGACGGCTTCGGGAGCGGCGTCCGGGCCCATGAGCATCTGCGCGGCGTTGCCGGGCAGGATCTCCAGGACCAGGAAGACGATGATGGAGGCGCCGATCAGCGTGCCGATCAGCGTGGCAAGGCGCTTGAGAAGAAAGAGGCTCATGGGGCGGGGCGCAGCATAACCCGACAACTGCAACAAGCGTGCCGTAGCACCGGATCCCCGGGGGGATGGCTCTCCCACGTTGCCGCCGGGGACTCCGCCTGCGGGGATAATCGCGGCATGGCCCTCATGATCACCGACGAATGCATCAACTGCGATGTCTGCGAGCCGGAGTGCCCGAACGATGCGATCTACATGGGCGAGGCGATCTACGAGATCGATCCGCACAAGTGCACCGAATGCGTGGGCCACTTCGATGAGCCGCAGTGCGTGCAGATCTGCCCCGTGGCTTGCATCCCGATCCATCCGGACCACGTGGAAAGCCGCGAGACGCTGATGCAGAAGTACCAGCGTCTCACGGCAACGAAGGCCGCGCTGCCGCAGCCTCCGTCCCTACCCTCAGCCGGCGTCTGAGGCCGCGGGCTTGCGGCGCTTCTTCTTCGCGCCGCCTTCCTCCCCGGGCTTCGATCCCGGTCTCTCCCCGTAGCTGGCCGTGGCCTTGCGCGGCTCGGCCGCGAGCTTCGTGGCCCTGGCCTTCTCCAGGCGCTCCTGGGCTTCGAGCCTGCGTTGCGCGAGTGCCGCGCGCTGGGCGTCCTGCGCGGCACGCTGGTCGCGCTGATGCGCCTGCTTCTCCTCGGACAGCCGCGTGCGTTCGAGCCGGTCGGCCAGCTTCGCGTTGCGCCGCGTGGCCTCGTCGGCGGCCTGGCGGTCGTCGTCGCTGCGCGCGTCGTCCACCTTCACCGTCGTTCCGCCTGCGCAGGGGCGGTCGCTGTAGCTGTTGCCGCAGCGCCAGGTCGACGTGCCTGGCTGCTGCGCGAATGCGCTCGTCACTGCACAGACGCCGATGGCCATCGCTCTGGCGACGATGGATCGGTGCAGGCGGTGCGTTCTTCTCGTTCCCTCCCTCGTTGTCGACATCGTTCTTCTCTCCCTCTTGCTTCGCGCTCTGTCGGCGCTTCCCGCGATGAACGCTGGCTAGGGTGCGGCGGGCGCGCTGCCGTCGCCAGGCTCGCGCCGCGGCGGTTTGGGCCGGGGCGGTTTGCTCGTGTGGATGGTGGCCGTGGCCTTTTCCATTTCGCCCGCGAGCAGCGCGGGCAGGGCATGCAGGCTGCGCACGATCGCATCGTCGATCGCGTCGCGTTGTTCCTTCAGCGGCTTCTTGAGCACCCAGTTGATCACCTCCGACTTCACGCCGGGATGGCCGATGCCCAGGCGCAGCCGCCAGTAGTCGCCGGTGCCGAGCTGCGCATGGATGTCGCGCAGGCCGTTGTGGCCCGCATGGCTGCCGCCGAACTTGAGCTTGGCCTGGCCGGGCACCACGTCGAGCTCGTCGTGCGCCACGAGGATTTCCTCGGGCGCGATCTTGAAGAAGCGCGCGAGCGCCGCGACCGACTTGCCCGAGAGGTTCATGAAGGTCTGCGGCTCGAGCAGCCAGATGCTCTGGCCGCCGATGTTCGCGCGCGCCGCGAGGCCGTGGTAGCTGCGCTCAGGCACCAGGTTGAGCTTCCAGTCGCGCGCGAGGGCGTCGATCCACCAGAAGCCGGCGTTGTGCCGCGTGGCTTCGTATTCAGGCCCGGGATTGCCGAGGCCGACGAACAGTTTGATCATGGGGCGGGATTATCGGGCGGTCGCACAATGCAAAAGGCCCGCGCGAGGCGGGCCTTTGGTTTGCAGCGCGAAGCCGAGAAGAATTACTTCTTGCCGGTCTTCTTGGCGGGAGCCGCTGCGGGTGCAGCTTCGGCAGCGCCTTCGGCAGCAGGTGCCGGCTCTTCGGCGACCAGCGGCGGCACGGCCGAGACCACGACCGGGTTGGTCTTGCCGTGGCTCACGAACTTCACGCCCTTGGGCAGCTTGATGTCGTTGACGTGCAGCGTGGCGTTCTTCTTCAGCGTCGAGAGGTCGACTTCGATGAACTCGGGCAGGTCGCTGGGCAGGCAGCTCACTTCGAGTTCGGTCAGCACGTGGTTCACGAGGTTGTGGTCGAGCTTGACGGCATCGGACTCTTCCTCGCCCTTGAAGTGCAGCGGCACCTTCATGTGCAGGCGGGTCTTGGCATCGACGCGTTGGAAGTCGATGTGCTGGACCAGCTGGCGGAACGGGTGGTACTGCACGTCGCGCAGCAGCACCTTGCTCACGCTGCCGCCGAGTTCCATCTCGAGGACGGAGGCGTGGAAGGCTTCCTTCTTGAGGGCGTGCCACAGCGCGTTGTGATCGAGCTCGATCAGTTGCGGCTGGCCTTCGCCACCGTAGACGATGCCGGGCGTCTTGCCCGAGATGCGGAGACGGCGGCTCGCACCCGTGCCCTGCTTGGCGCGCTCGAAAGCGACGAATTTCATAGTTAACTCCTTGGAGCGAAGGCACGACGGCCATTTCGCTTCTTGAGCGCCGACCGCGACCAGTGCGGCGCCGGTTTCAAAATGACTTCCCGATCAGGGAAGCCGGCTTTTTGCCCGAACGGCAGGAGCGCAATCTCAGAAGAGATTGTCCTGGTCCGAGAACAAACTCATCACCGACTCGCCCTTGGCAATGCGCTGGATCGTCTCGGCGATCAGCGGTGCCACGGAGAGTTGGCGGATCTTTCCGCAGCCGTTGGCGCTGTCGGAAAGGGGAATGGTGTTGGTCACGACCACTTCGTCGAGGGCCGTGCCCTTGCTGAGGCGCTCGATCGCGGGACCCGAGAAGATCGGGTGCGTGCAATAGGCGTAGACGCTCTTGGCGCCGCGTTCCTTCAGCACTTCGGCCGCTTTGACCAGCGTGCCGGCGGTGTCGATCATGTCGTCCATGATCACGCAGTTGCGGCCGTCGATCTCGCCGATCACGTTCATGACTTCGCTGACGTTGGCCTTGGGGCGGCGCTTGTCGATGATGGCGAGGTCGCAGTTCAGTTGCTTGGCCAGCGCGCGCGCACGGACCACGCCGCCGACGTCGGGCGAGACCACGATCAGGTCTTCGTAGTTCTTGGCGCGCAGGTCGCCGAGCAGCACCGGCGAGGCGTAGATGTTGTCGACCGGGATGTCGAAGAAGCCCTGGATCTGGTCGGCGTGCAGGTCCATCGTGAGCACGCGCTCGACGCCCACGGTTTCCAGCAGGTTGGCCACGACCTTGGCCGAGATCGGCACGCGGCTCGAGCGCGGGCGGCGGTCCTGGCGGGCATAGCCGAAATAGGGAATCACGGCGCTGATGCGTTCGGCCGAAGCGCGCTTGAGCGCGTCGACCATGATCAGCAGTTCCATCAGGTTCTCGTTGGTCGGGGCGCAGGTGGACTGCACCACGAACACATCGCGTGCCCGCACGTTCTGGTTGATCTCGACGGTGACTTCACCGTCGGAGAAGCGACCGACGCGGGCGGCACCGAGGGTGGTGCCCAGGTTGCTCGCGATTTCTGCAGCAAGGCCCGGATTGGCATTGCCGGTGAAAACCATGAAATCAGGATGGTGAGCCTGCATGAGCGCGTCCCGGCTGAGCGATTTGGCTTGGGAAAGCCGCCAAAGAGTTACGAGTCTTGGCGACCCTGGGGCCGCCGATTATTGCAGCGGGTCGGCCGCAAACGAAGTGCCGGGTCCAGGGACCGCGGCTTCAAAAAGAAACTACGGCCCGCGGGCCGTAGTGTCTGAAAGGTTTGGCAGGGGAGAAAGGATTCGAACCTTTGCATGCTGGAATCAAAATCCAGTGCCTTAACCAGCTTGGCGACTCCCCTACACAGGTCGACGGTTTGCACCGCCTACCGATATATGTCGCATCGAAACGCCTGGGCGCTCCGATCAGTTTTTCAGGCTGCCCAACCTCGAAGTGGATGAGCGGCCAGATTGTCGCATTGGCGAACCTGCCAGCCCGTGGGGCCCGAAAGCAGTTCCGCGTTCTGCGGTTCCTGCTGCATTCTGGCGAACACCGAACTTCCGGAGCCGGTCATCCTGGCATCGAATCCCTGGGCGCCGAGCCAATCGATGGCGTCGGTGATCGCGGGACAGAGCCGTTGGGCAACCGGCTGCAGGTCGTTGTGGCCGAAATCGAAAACTTCCTCGCCGAGGCTCAAGAGGTTTTGATCTGCGTGCTGTTCGCGTACTGCAGCAAAGCCCGTGATTATAGCAACAGGACTTGCCCGTTGCAGATCATCCGCAGAAAAAATTAAACGGGTATCGAGTCCCTCGGGTGGTTTGACCACAACGAAGCGTGCCGACGGCAGTTCGATCGGGCGGATTTTCTCGCCGATGCCTTCGACCCAGGCGTTGTGGCCCGAGAGGAAGAAAGGCACGTCGGCGCCCAGCGACAGGCCGATGCGCGCGAGCTCCGCGAGCGGCAACCGCAGGTTCCAGAGCCGGTTGAGCGCCAGCAGGCAGGTCGCGGCATCGGAAGAGCCGCCGCCCATGCCGGCCTGCGAGGGCACGTGTTTCGCGACGCCGATGTGCGCGCCCTGGCCCGGCGCCGCATGGGCCTGCAGCGCGCGCGCGGCGCGCAGCACGAGGTCGTCGGCCGGCAGCGGCACGGTCAGGTCCTCGCGGCTCAGCTGGCCGTCGCCGCGCAGTTCGACGTGGAGCGTGTCGCACCAGTCGATCAGCATGAAGACCGACTGCAGCAGGTGGTAGCCGTCGTCGCGCCGGCCGGTGACGTGGAGGAAGAGGTTGAGCTTGGCCGGCGCGGGAAGGTCGTAGATCGCCTTCATGACGCCGGCATGCGCTCGAACACGATGCGCAGGTCGGCCTGCGGCGCCGGTGTCTCGCGCAGCGCCTGCAGCCGGCCGCTCGCGAGCTGGCCGAGGTCGGCTCGCCAGCCGGGCACGGGATCGTTGCGGCCCTCGAGCCAGCCGAACAGCGCGGCGACCGGGATCGCGGCGCCGGTGGCGGCCTCGATCAGCGCATCGAGCGAGGCGTAGCGCCGCGTATCGCTGCCGTTCTTGAGCAGGGCTTCGCCGGGCGACCAGTGCAACTGGGCCAGCGTGCTGCCGATCGGCGTGGTGAGCGAGAGCTCTCCGGTCTCGGGCGAGCCGCGCAGCTCGAACAGCGCCGAGAAGGTCTGCACCGGTTCGCTGTCCACGCGCAGCGACATGCGGCCGCTCCAGGCATTCGTCGCGCGCGGCACGGAGGCCTTCGAGCCGCCCGTCAACTGCGCGCATCCCGCTATGGAAAAAGTAGCGATTGCCGTCAGCAGCAGGCGCCGGCCGCCATCGGGCCGCGCGCCGCCGGAGGCCACGAGCGCCGCCATCTCAGGGCTTGACCCGCAGGCGCTTGAGCGTTTCCTGCAGGGTCTCGTTGTCGGCGTCGCTCAGCAGCGCTTCCTTCCAGATCGTGACCGCGCGGTCCTTCTGGCCGATGCTCCACAGCACTTCGCCGAAGTGGGCACCGATCTCCGGATCGGGGCGCGTCTTGTAGGCGGCCTCGAGGATGCGGATGGCCTCGGCCGTGTTGCCGAGCCTGAACTCGACCCAGCCCAGGCTGTCGGCGATGAACGGGTCCTCGGGCGCGAGCTGCACGGCCTTCTGGATCAGCGTGCGGGCTTCCTCGAGCCGGATCTTGCGATCGGCGAACGAGTAGCCGAGGGCGTTGTAGGCGTTCTGGTTCTCGGGCTTGAGCTGCATCAGCCGGCGCAGCAGCCGCTCCATTTCGTCGAGGCGGTCGAGCTTCTCGGCCATCATGGCCTGGTCGTAGACGAGGTCGGTGTCGTCGGGCGCGGCGGCCGAGGCCTGGGCCAGCATGTCGTAGGCGGCCTGGAACTGCTTGGCGTCGCGCAGCAGCTGCACCTCGGCCAGGAACTTCTGCTTCTTGTCCTCGGGCGTGCGCTCGGGCAGGCCGCGCACGAGCTCGCGTGCCTGCGGCAGCTTGCCCTGGCGCGCCAGCAGGCCGGCGCGGCGCGTCTGCGCGATCACCAGGTCGTCGGTGTTGTCGATGCGCGCGAGCCAGCGCTCGGCGCCGGTGAAGTCCTTGCGCCGCTCGGCCAGTTGCGACAGCAGCAGGTAGGCCTGCGTCACGCCGCGGTTGCGGTCGCCGGCCTCGGCCTGCGCGGCGGCGGCCGGCTGGCTGCTGGCCAGCTCGAGGTAGCGCTTGAGCGAAGTCTCGGCCGCGGCGTCCTGGCGTGCCTGGGCCTGCAGGCTGCCGAGCAGCAGCCAGGGTTCGGCGAGCTCGGGGCGCGCGACGGTCAGCGATTGCAGCTGGCTCGAGGCTTCGGCGTAGCGGCGGTTCTCGACCAGCACGCGCGAATAGGCCACGCGCAGCTCGGGCGAAGCCTTCGGGTTGCCGGCCAGGTAGCGCGTGACGATCGGTTCGGCCAGCGGCTGGCCCGGATCGATGAGTTCGAGTGCGAGCGCCGGGGGCGCATCGGAGGCCGGGTCGGCCTGCTGGCCCTTGCGCGCGGCCTCGAGCGCACCCGAGTTGTCGCCGGCATTGAGGCGCAGCCGGCCCACCGTGGCCCAGGCCATGCCCGCCGTCGCGGGATTCTTGAATTCGTCGACCAGCGCCTGCTCGACCACCGAGGCGGCGAGCTTCTTGTCGGTGGCGCGCGAGTAGTTGCGCGCGATCACCGCCATCAGCAGCGGTCGTTCGACCTGCGGGCTGGCCGCGATCTCGGCGCGCAGCAGTTCGGTCGTGTCGCCGATGCGGTTGAGCAGGATCAGGATCTGCAGCTCGAAACGGCGCGCGTCGCGCGAGTTGGGCACCGTGTCCTGCCAGGCGCGTGCCGCGGCGAGGGCCGCATCGCCCGAGCGCGATTGCAGCGCGATCTCGATCGCGCGCTGGAACAGCTTGCCGTCGCGCAGCCTGCGCGCCGCATCGAGCACGTACTGGTAGCCCGAACCGGGATCGCCCGAGCGCGCGCTGAGCTCGCCCATGAGGATCTCGTAGAACATGTCGGCGCTCAGG
>NZ_JBZAYE010000391.1:0-7124 GCF_058244205.1 Variovorax sp. 20P10.2.4 | reverse complement strand
CGAACCGCCCGCCGCTCTTCAGAGAAGAAACCTCCCGATGCTCGCCCTGCGCAAATGGTTGCTGTCCGGCCTGCTGGTGATCGTGCCGCTGGTCATCACGCTCGGCGTGCTGAACTGGATCATCGGCACGCTCGACCAGACGCTGTGGCTGCTGCCCGAGCAGTGGCAGGTCTGGCTCAGCGACCACCGGGTGCGCGGCCTGGGCGTGCTGCTCACGCTGGCGATCCTGCTGGTGGTGGGGGCCGCCGCGAGCAATTTCGTCGGCAAGCGCCTGCTCGGCTGGGGCGACGCCGTGGTGCGCCGCATCCCGGTGGTGCGCTCGATCTACTCGAGCGTCAAGCAGGTCTCCGACACGCTGTTCTCCGAGAACGGCAACGCCTTCCGCACCGCGGTGCTGGTGCAGTGGCCGCGCGAGGGCGTGTGGACCATCGCCTTCGTCACCGGCGCGCCCGGCAACGAGGTCGCGGAACACCTGGGCAACGAGGAGTTCCTCAGCGTCTACGTGCCCACCACGCCCAATCCCACGGGCGGCTACTTCGTGATGCTCAAGCGCAGCGACTGCATCGAGCTCCTGATGAGCGTGGACGAGGCGCTCAAGTACATCGTCTCGATGGGGGTCGTCGTTCCCGGCAGTCCCGCCAGCATCGCGACGACCAAACCGTCCAACCCATAAAAACGAACGCGCCGCAACGGCGCCGGAATCTAGCCATGGCCATGCGTACTCACTATTGCGGTCTCGTGACCGAAGCCCTGTTGGGCCAGACCGTCACCCTTTGCGGCTGGGTCAACCGTCGCCGTGACCACGGCGGCGTGATCTTCATCGACGTGCGCGACCGCGAAGGCTACGTGCAGGTGGTGTGCGACCCCGATCGCGCCTCGACCTTCGCCGTGGCCGAGAACCTGCGCAACGAGTTCTGCGTGCAGATCACGGGCCTCGTGCGCGCACGCCCCGAAGGCACCACCAACGACCAGCTCAAGAGCGGCAAGATCGAAGTGCTGGCGCACGAGCTCAAGGTGCTCAACCCCTCGGTCACGCCGCCGTTCCTGCTCGACGACGACAACCTGTCGGAAACCACGCGCCTCACGCACCGCGTGCTGGACCTGCGCCGCCCCGCGATGCAGCGCAACCTGATGCTGCGCTACAAGGTGACGATGGAAACGCGCAAGTTCCTCGACGCCAACGGCTTCATCGACATCGAGACCCCGATGCTCGGCAAGTCCACGCCCGAAGGCGCGCGCGACTACCTGGTGCCCAGCCGCGTGCACGACGGCAGCTTCTTCGCGCTGCCGCAGTCGCCGCAGCTGTTCAAGCAGCTGCTGATGGTGGCCGGCTACGACCGCTACTACCAGATCGTGAAGTGCTTCCGCGACGAGGACCTGCGCGCCGACCGCCAGCCCGAATTCACGCAGATCGACATCGAGACCTCGTTCCTCGCCGAGGAAGAGATCCGCGAGATGTTCGAAGGCATGATCCGCAACGTGTTCCGCAACGCCGCGGGCATCGAGCTGCCGGTGTTCCCGACCATGACCTACGGCGAGGCGATGTTCAAGTACGGCTCGGACAAGCCCGACCTGCGCGTGAAGCTCGAGTTCACCGAACTCACCGAGCTGATGAAGCGCGTGGAATTCAAGGTGTTCTCGAACGCCGCCACGATGAAGGGCGGCCGCGTGGTCGCGCTGCGCGTGCCGGGCGGCGGTGCCGAGGGCGGCCTGTCGCGCGGCGAGATCGACGCCTACCAGGAGTTCGTGAAGATCTACGGTGCCAAGGGCCTGGCCTACATCAAGATCAACGACGCGGCGGCCGGCCGCGAGGGCCTGCAGAGCCCGATCGTGAAGAACCTCGACGACAACGCGCTGGCCGAGATCATCGCCCGCACCGGCGCGCGCAACGGCGACATCCTGTTCTTCGGCGCCGACAAGGAGAAGGTGGTCAACGACGCCATCGGCGCGCTGCGCGTGAAGATCGGCCACAGCGCCTTCGGCAAGAAGAGCGGCCTGTTCGACGACCGCTGGGCACCGCTGTGGGTGGTCGACTTCCCGATGTTCGAGTTCGACGAGGAAGGACAGCGCTGGAGCGCCGTGCACCACCCGTTCACCGCGCCGAAGGACGGCCATGAAGACCTCATGGACACCGCGCCCGAGAAGTGCATCGCCAAGGCCTACGACATGGTGCTCAACGGCATCGAGATGGGTGGCGGCTCGGTGCGTATCCACCGCGAGGAAGTGCAGAGCAAGGTGTTCCGCGCGCTCAAGATCAGCGCCGAGGACGCGCAACTCAAGTTCGGCTTCCTGCTCGACGCACTGCAGTACGGCGCACCGCCGCACGGCGGCATCGCCATCGGCCTGGACCGCCTCGTCATGCTGATGACCGGCGCCGAGTCGATCCGCGACGTGATCGCCTTCCCGAAGACCCAGCGCGCGCAGGACCTGCTGACGCAGGCGCCGAGCCCGGTCGACGAGAAGCAGCTGCGCGAACTGCACATCCGGCTGCGCAACGTGCAGCCGCAGCAGGCGGCCTGATCGGCGGCGCTTGCCCCGAGGAGGGCGGTGGCTAAAATGGCTAATCACTCCCCGGGAGCCAGCCATGCAGATCACCGCCACCGAAGCCAAGAACCGATTCGGCTACTACCTCGGCCAGGCCGAGCGTGAGCCGGTGCATGTGATGAAGAACGACCGCGTGGCGGTCGTTCTCGTTTCTGCTGCGCGCTTTGCGGAACTCGAGGCGCTGGAGCAGAAGAAGTCGTTGGCTCAGCGCAAGCGCGAGTTCAATGCGCAATACAAGGACTGGATCGCCGAGCAGAACGAACTGGTGGAGAAACAGGGCTTGTGGTGCGAGGGGATGGTGTCCTGGCAGGAAGCGTCTTGAATGGCGCAGTTCGACATCTACGAGAACCCTCGGCCTGAAGCGCGCCGGACGGTTCCCTACGTCGTCGACGTGCAAAGCGGCCTGCTCGATCACTTGTCGACCCGCCTTGTCATTCCCGTGTTTCGTGTCGGCGCGCGCCAGGCACCGGTCAATTTGTGCCCTCCGGTGGAAATGGGCGGGGAGACCTTGTCCCTGATGCCGCACCTGGCGGCCCCTCTGTCGGCCAAGCTTCTCAAGAAGCCCGTCGCCTCGCTCGCTTCCCGCGCCAGTGAGGTCGCAGCCGCCATGGATGCCGTGCTCAGTGGCTTCTGATGCGCGCCCCTTCAAGATCCCCCAGTCCGTACTGGTCGTGATCCACACGCCCGCCCTCGACGTGCTGCTGATCCGCCGCGCCGACGCCGAGACCGAGTTCTGGCAGTCGGTCACCGGCAGCAAGGACGCGGAGGACGAGCCGCTGGCGCTCACGGCCGCGCGCGAGGTCGCGGAGGAGACCGGCATCCTGTGCGGGCAGGGCAGTGCGCTCGCGGCGCAGCTGGTCGACTGGGGCCTGCGCAACGTCTACGAGATCTATCCGCGCTGGCGGGCACGCTATGCGCCGGGCGTCACGCACAACACCGAGCACCTGTTCGGCCTGTGCGTGCCCGAGCGCGTGGTGCCGGTGCTGGCGCCGCACGAGCACACCGACTGGCGCTGGCTGCCGTACCGCGAGGCGGCCGATGCCTGCTTTTCCCCATCGAACGCCGAAGCCATTCTGTTGCTGCCAGAATTTGCGCGATGAACTCGCAGACGCCCAACTTCCGGGTCGCCACCTACAACATCCACAAGGGGGTGCAGGGCATCGGGCCCGCGCGGCGGCTCGAAATCCACAACCTCGGCCACGCCATCGAGCAGCTCGACGCCGACATCGTCTGCCTGCAGGAAGTGCGCAAGATGAACCGCCAGGCCGCGGTGCGCTTTCCGCGCTGGCCCGAGCTGCCGCAGGCCGATTTCCTCGCGCCCGAGGGCTACACGGCGGTCTACGAGACCAATGCCATCACGCGCCACGGCGAGCACGGCAACGCGCTGCTCACGCGCTGGCCGGTGCTGCGCACCAACCACCAGGACATCTCCGACCACCGCTTCGAGCAGCGCGGCCTGCTGCACGTGGTGATGGAGGTCGAAGGGCGGCCGGTGCACGCCATCGTGGTGCACCTGGGGCTCATCAAGGGCAGCCGCGTGCGGCAGGTGGCGCGGCTGCGCGAATTCATCGAGCGCGAGGTGCCGAACGGCGAGCCGGTGGTGGTGGCCGGCGACTTCAACGACTGGGGCGCGCGCATGCGCTACGCGATGAACGCCATGGGCCTGCGCGACACCAGCGACCTGCGCGGCCCGCGCACGCTGACCTATCCCTCGCGGCTGCCGGTGGCGCAGCTCGATTTCATCTACGGCCGCGAGATCGAACCGCTGACCAGCAGCGTGCCGCGCGGCCCGATCTGGGCCCGCATGTCGGACCACCTGCCACTGGTCACCGACTTCTTGCTGCCGAATTGATAGCAAGGCCCGCAGAAGGAGCGGGCATTCGCGGCCCGAACGGCGGGTATGCATTCACTGGTACGATGGCCCGATGCTGAGGAAAATCGAAGTGGACACGCTCCCCGTTCCCAAAGACGACGACGAGGGCACGCCCGTCTCCGTGAAGATCCGCGAACGCCTGCACGCGGCGCGCCGGCGCTTCAACGCCAACGACAACATCGCCGAGTTCATCCAGCCCGGCGAGCTCGAGGCCCTGCTCGACGAGGTCGAGGGCAAGATGAAGGGCGTGCTCGACAGCCTGGTGATCGACGTCGAGAACGACCACAACACCGACAACACCGCGCGGCGCGTGGCCAAGATGTACGTCAACGAGGTGTTCCGCGGCCGCTACGTGCCGCCGCCTTCGTTGACCGAATTCCCCAATGCCGAGCACCTGAACGAGCTGATGATCGTCGGCCCGATCACGGTGCGCAGCGCCTGCTCGCACCACTTCTGCCCGATCATCGGCAAGCTCTGGATCGGCGTGATGCCCAACGAGCACACCAACGTCATCGGCCTGTCGAAATACGCGCGCCTCGCCGAATGGGTGATGGGCCGTCCGCAGATCCAGGAAGAGGCCGTGGTGCAACTGGCCGACCTGATCCAGGAAAAGACCCAGCCCGACGGCCTCGCGCTGGTGATGGAGGCCGAGCACTTCTGCATGGCCTGGCGCGGCGTGAAGGAAATGGACAGCAAGATGATCAATTCCGTGATGCGTGGCGTGTTCCTCAAGGACCCGAGCCTGCGCCGCGAATTCCTGTCCCTCCTGCCCCGAAAGAGCTGACATGCTGGTCCGACTCCTCTACGCCAGCCGCGCCGTCGACACCAGCCCCGCGGCCATCGAGGCGATCCTCACGCAATCGCGCTCGCACAACACGACCTGCGGCATCACGGGCATCCTCTGCTACGGCGGCGGCACCTTCCTGCAGGCGATCGAAGGCGGCCGCATGGCGATCAGCGAGCTCTACGGGCACATCCAGCGCGATGCGCGCCACAAGGACGTGGTGCTGCTGCACTACGAGGAAATCTTCGAGCGCCGCTTCGGTGGCTGGACCATGGGGCAGGTCAACCTCTCCAAGCTCAACGCGTCCACGCTGCTGAAATACTCCGAGAAGCCCGAGCTCGACCCGTACAAGGTCTCGGGCAAGGTCTCGCTGGCGCTGCTCGAGGAGCTGATGGCCACGGCGGCCATCGTCGGGCGCCACTGAAATGCGTCGGGGGCCTCGGCCCCCTTTTTGTTGCCTGCCGGCCGGTGGGCGAGCGACTTCCCTGATCTGATCCCGTGCCTCTTTCCGCATTCGCGCTGATCCTGCTTGCAGGGCTCATCCACGCGGGCTGGAACATCGTCGCCAAGAAGGCCAACGGCGACGTGCGCTTCAGCTTCCAGACCAGCGTGTTCAACATGCTCCTCTGGGCGCCCGTGGGCATCGTGCTGGGCTGGAACGTGGTGCCCCACTGGGGCGCGACCGAGTGGGGCTTCGTCGTGCTCAGCGGCGTGCTGCACATCTTCTATTTCATCGTGCTGCTGCGCGGCTACCGCAAGTCGGACCTCACGGTGGTCTATCCGCTGGCGCGGGGCTCGGGGCCGCTCTTGTCGTCGCTGGTGGCGGTGCTGTTCCTCGGCGAGAAGATCAGCCTCGTGGGCGTGGCGGGCATCCTGGGCGTGGTGGGGGGCGTGTTCCTGGTCGCCGGCGGCCCGAAGCTCTGGCACAAGGCGCACGACCCGGCGCAGCGCGAGCGCGTGCACAAGGGCATCCGCTACGGGGTGCTGACCGGCGGCTTCATCGCGGCCTACACCGTGGCCGACAGCTACGCCGTCAAGTTCCTCGCGATGTCGCCGATC
This sequence comes from Variovorax sp. 20P10.2.4, assembly GCF_058244205.1. Classification (NCBI taxonomy): domain Bacteria; kingdom Pseudomonadati; phylum Pseudomonadota; class Betaproteobacteria; order Burkholderiales; family Comamonadaceae; genus Variovorax; species Variovorax sp. 20P10.2.4. The sequence goes on along the minus strand of NZ_JBZAYE010000391.1, from coordinate 864 downwards.
CTGCTCGACTACTTCGGCAACCTCGTGCGCCTGGTGCTGCTGCTGCCGGCCGCGCTGCACGACCGCACCACCACCGCCCGCATGTGGCGCGCGCAGTGGAAGTACGCGCTGGTGGTGGCGGCCGTGAGTCCGGTGTCGTACGTGCTGGTGCTCTACGCGGTGCAGCAGGCGCCGATCTCGCATGTGGCGCCCGCGCGCGAGGTGTCGATGCTGTTCGCGGCGCTGATCGGCGGCCACCTGCTGCGCGAGGGCGACCGGCTGCTGCGCCTGCTGGGCGCGCTCTTCATCGCCGCGGGCGTGGTGGCGCTCGCGCTGGGCTGAGCCATGAGCCAGACGCGTCCGGGCCCGCTGCTGTTCGGCTGCGATTTCTCGAGTGCACCGACCGCGCGCAAGCCGATCGTGGTGGCCATCGGCGCACCGATGCCCGATGGCGCCGTGGCGTTGCACGAGTTGCGGCGCTTCACCACGCTCGAGGCCTGGAGCCGCTGGCTGCACGCCACGCCGGCCTGGGTCGGCGGTTTCGACTTTCCGTTCAGCCTGCCGCGCGAGCTGGTCGAGCACCTGGGTTGGCCCGTGCGCTTCGAGCCGCTGATCGCGCATTACGCCGCGCTCACCCGCGCCGAGATCCGCGAGACCTTCGCGGCCTTCTGCGCCGCGCGGCCGGTGGGCGGCAAGTTCGCGCACCGCGCCACCGATGCGCCCGCGGGTTCCAGCCCGTCGATGAAGTGGGTCAATCCGCCGGTGGCTTTCATGCTGCACGCCGGGGTGCCGCCGCTGCTGTCGGCCGGTGCCCATCTGCCGGGGCTGCGCGCGGTGCAGCCGGCCGATCGGGTGGCGCTCGAGGCCTACCCCGGGCTGCTGGCG
>NZ_JBZAYE010000390.1:0-7136 GCF_058244205.1 Variovorax sp. 20P10.2.4 | reverse complement strand
AGGCGTCCGAGAAGAACGGCGCCGCCGCCGCCGCGAAGAAACCCGCGGAGGCCGCGCGATGATCAAGCGACCCGGCCAGCAGCAGCTGTTGCTGCCCGTCAGCCCCGTGTTCATGTGGGGCAGCCTGGTGGTGGCCCTGCTGATCAACATGGTCCCGATCGGCCGCGCCGCCTGGATGCCCGACCTGCTCGCGCTGGCGATCGTGTTCTGGGGCGTGCACCAGCCGATGCGCGTGGGCATCGGCGCCGCCTTCGTCTTCGGCCTGCTGATGGACGTGCACCAGGCCTCGATGCTCGGCCAGCATGCGCTGTCCTACACCACGCTGGGCTTCTTCGCGATCACCATCCACCGGCGGCTGCTCTGGTATCCGGTGCTGTCGCAGGCGCTGCAGGTGCTGCCGCTGTTCGCGCTGTCGCAGCTGATCGAGATCGTCACGCGCATCCTCGGCGGCGGGGTGTTCCCGGGCTGGTCGGTGCTGATCTCGCCGGCGGTCGAGGCCGCGCTGTGGCCGCTGGCCACCTTCGTGCTGCTGGCGCCGCAGCGCCGCACGCCCGAGCCCGACGAAAACCGTCCCTTGTGACCATGTCCGCCGCCGGGCCTTCCCTGCCGCCGTCCGTGCAGGCCTTCGTGGACGCCGCCCTCGTGGTCGGCGACCTCGGGCTGCCGCAGTGGTATCCCGAGCCCGGCGGCATCGATGCCTTCCAGGTCGGCTACCGCTCGCACGGCCACACCGGCGAGGACCTGAGCAGCGAGGCGCCGGGCCAGTGGCATCCCGCCTGGCTCGCGGTGGCGGCCAACTACTTTCGCGATCCCTACTTCATCGACCTGCGCGAGGCCGACGCAGGCTACCCGGTCTGGTGGGCACCGGCCTCGGCCGGCCGCTGGACGCCGTCGCCCGTGGCCGCGTCGATCGAGCGCTTCGGCGCGCTGCTGCAGTCGCTGGCGGCGCTGGGCGACGACCCGGGCGCGATGCTCGCGCGCATCGAGCGCGAGCCCGGCACCGAGGGCGCGCCCTGGCGCGAGATCCGCGCCAACCTCGCCGAGGCCATGGACGCGCCCGAAGCGGAAGAACCGTCCGCGCCGCTCGACCCCGCGCACTGGACGCGCGGCGCGCTGGTGCTGCGCGATGCGGGCGCACGCCGCGTCGAGGTCGCGCAATGCCTGGTGCGGCTGCTCGGCGTCGCGCCGGCACGCGCGCTCGCGCTGCTCAAGGCGCTGCCGCTGGAACTGTGCAGCGGTTTCCAAACTCATCTGGAAGCCGACCTGCGCAGCCTGCGCGCGCTCGGCGCCACGGTGGACTTCGTGCCCGCCGGCACCGGCGATGCCGGGCCGGTTGCCTCGCCACCGCATGAAGCCTAAGCTCATCCATTGACCGTTCGCCGCCCATGACCGAAATCCGCAACGTCGCCGCCGACCTCGCGCGCTTCAAGCGCCGCGTGATCGTGATCGGCCTCACGGTGCTGTTCGCCTTCGGGCTGCTGTCGTCGCGGCTGATCTACCTGCAGGTCACGCGCCACGAGGACCTGGCCGAGCAGGCCGAGAGCAACCGCACGGCCGTGGTGCCGGTGGTGCCCAACCGCGGGCTGATCCTCGACCGCAACGGCATCATCCTGGCCTCCAACTACTCGGCCTACACGCTCGAGATCACGCCCTCGAAGGTGGGCGACGTCGAGCAGACCATCGACGACCTGACGCAGGTGGTCGAGGTCTCGCCGCGCGACCGGCGCCGCTTCAAGCGCCTGCGCGAGGACTCGCGCAGCTTCGACTCGATCCCGATCCGCACCCGCCTGAGCGACGAGGAGGTCGCGCGCTTCGCGGCCCAGCGCTACCGCTTTCCGGGGGTGGAGATCAAGGCGCGGCTGTTCCGCAACTATCCGCAGGGCGAGCTGGGCTCGCACGTGCTCGGCTACATCGGCCGCATCAACCAGCGCGAGAAGATCGCGATGGAGGACTGGGACGAGGAAGAGCAGGCCAACTACAAGGGCACCGACTACATCGGCAAGCTCGGCATCGAGCAGAGCTACGAGAAGACGCTGCACGGCCAGACCGGCGTCGAGCAGATGGAGACCTCGGCCGGCGGCCGCGCGGTGCGCCGGCTCGCGAGCCACCCGGCCACGCCGGGCAACACCGTCATGCTGTCGATCGACATCAAGCTGCAGAAGCTGGTCGAGGAGATGTACGGCGACCGGCGCGGCGCGCTGGTGGCGATCGATCCCAAGACCGGCGAGGTGCTGGCCTTCGTGAGCAAGCCCACCTTCGACCCCAACCTGTTCGTCGAGGGCATCGACACCGAGAGCTGGCAGGCGCTGACCGAGTCGATCGACAAGCCGCTGCTCAACCGCGCGCTGCGCGGCACCTATCCGCCCGGCTCCACCTACAAGCCCTTCATGGCGCTGGCCGCGCTGCAGACCGGCAAGCGCGGCGCCAGCGTGGTGGTCAACGACCCCGGCTACTTCAACTTCGGCGGCCACCGCTTCGGCAGCCCCGAGGGCAACCTCGGCGGCGTCGACATGCGCCGCTCGATCCAGCTGTCGAGCAACATCTACTACTACTCGCTGGCCAACGAGATGGGCGTGGACCTGATCCACGACTTCATGAAGCCGCTGGGCTTCGGCCAGATCACCGGCATCGATCTCGGCGGCGAGGTGCGCGGCGTGCTGCCGAGCACCGAGTGGAAGCGCAACACCTACAAGCGGCCCGAGCAGAAGAAGTGGTACGCGGGCGAGACCATCTCGCTGGGCATCGGCCAGGGCTACAACACCTTCACCATGCTGCAGCTCGCGCAGGCCACCGCGATCGTGGCCAACGGCGGCATCAAGCACAAGCCGCACCTCGCGCTCGCCACGCGCGACACCGTCAGCGGCCAGGTGGTGCCGCTGCCGCAGCCGCCGGGCGTGAACCTGGGCCTCACGGCGGCCAACATCGCGGTCATCCGCGAGGGCCTGACCAGCGTGGTCACCAGCGGCACCGCGCGCAGCGTGTTCGCGGGCGCGGGCTACCAGGCGGCCGGCAAGACCGGCACGGCGCAGGCCGTGACGCAGGCGCAGAACACCAAGTACAACGCGCGCGCGCTCGAGGAGCACCAGCGCGACCACGCGCTGTTCATGGCCTTCGCGCCGGTCAACGATCCCAAGATCGCGCTCGCCGTGATCGTCGAGAACGCCGGCTGGGGCGCCGGCGCCGCCGCCCCGATCGCGCGCCGCGTGTTCGACTACTGGCTCTCGGACCAGTACCCGAGCGAGGCCGACATGGCGGCCGTGCGCATCGGCAAGGCCGGCGCGCCGATGGGCAAGCCGCGCGTGGCCAGCGAGGTCGCCTGGCCGGCCCCCGCGCCGGCGAACGCACCCGCGCCCTGAGCCGGCGCGCCTCCTTTTCCCCCCGTCCGTCCGATCCGCTCGGGGAATTCCCCGATGCCCGCGCCACGCCTGCGATGGGATAGTTAGTTCGCCAGCCAAACTAAGTAGCGCCAAGGTTCTCAATCGGGTCCGCGGCGAACCACAGGCGTGGCATGGGGCGGGTTCCGGCCTTCGCGCGCCGGTCCCGAAGCACAGGCCGCCTGCACCGGGCGACTCAACACTGGAGAGACATCGATGCAACTGAAACACACCCTGGCCGCCATGGCTTTCGGTCTGACGGCCGTGGGCGCCATGGCCCAGACCGTGGTCGGCGTGAGCTGGTCCAACTTCCAGGAAGAACGCTGGAAGACCGACGAGGCCGCGATCAAGGCGCAGCTCGAGAAGCTCGGCGCCAAGTACATCAGTGCCGATGCGGGCGGCTCGCCCGAGAAGCAGCTCGGCGACATCGAGGGCCTGATGGCCAAGGGCGCGAAGGCGCTGATCGTGCTGGCGATGGACAAGGACGCGATCCTGCCCGCCGTGACCAAGGCCACGCGCCAGAAGGTGCCCGTGGTGGCCTACGACCGCCTGATCGAGGCGCCCGGCGTGTTCTACATCACCTTCGACAACGTCGAGGTCGGCCGCATGGAGGCGCGCGAGGTGCTCAAGGTCAAGCCCAAGGGCAACTACGTGATCATCAAGGGCTCGCCGAGCGACCCGAACGCCGACTTCCTGCGCGCGGGCCAGCAGGAAGTGCTGGCCGACGCCATCAAGAAGGGCGACATCAAGATCGTCGGCGACGAATACACCGAGGGCTGGAAGCCCGAGGTGGCGCAGAAGAACATGGAGCAGATCCTCACCAAGAACGGCAACAAGGTCGATGCCGTGGTGGCCGCCAACGACGGCACGGCCGGCGGCGCGGTGGCCGCGCTCACGGCCAAGGGCCTGCGCGGCATCCCGGTGTCGGGCCAGGACGCCGACTTCGCGGCGCTCAACCGCATCGCGCTGGGCACGCAGACCGCCACCATCTTCAAGGACTCGCGCGAGCTCGGCCGCGAGGCCGCCAGCGCCGCGCTGGCGCTGTCGCAGGGCAAGCCGGTCGAGAAGGCCGGCACCTGGAACTCGGGCCCGAAGAAGGTCTCGCTGTCCTCGCGCCTGCTGACGCCGGTGCCGGTCACGCGCGACAACCTCGACGTGGTCGTCAAGGCCGGCTGGATCAAGAAGGACGAACTCTGCAAGGGCGTCTCGGGCGCGAACGCGCCGGCGGCCTGCAAGTAAGAACAGGGCAGGGGGCGCACCGCGCGGTGCGTCCCGCCGCGCCGCGCGCGATCCGCGGCAGGGCGCGGGCCCCGTCCCCGACGGGCCGGCCGTGACCGCCGCCGCCCATCCCGTTTTCTCCGAGGGAGTCCTCCAATGAGCAATCCAACCCCAGGCTGGTGGCGCCGCACCGGCATCGACCTGCGGCTCGTGCTGATGTGCGTGCTGCTGGCGGTGCTGGCGATCGCCTTCAACCTCATGTCGGGCGGCGTGTTCCTCACGCCCGAGAACCTCTACAACGTGGCCCAGCAGACGGCCGTGGTCGGCATCGTCTCGACCGTGATGGTGCTGATCATCGTGGCGCGCCACATCGACCTCTCGGTCGGTTCGGTGATGGGCTTCGTGGGCGTGCTGATCGCCTACCTGCAGTACACCTCGGGCTGGTCCTGGCCCACGGCCTGCCTCGCGGGGCTCGCGGTGGCGCTGCTGGTGGCCATCTACCAGGGCTGGCTCACGGCGGTGCTCGGCGTGCCCTCGTTCGTGGTCACGCTCGGCGGCCTGATGTCGTTCCGCGGCGCGGCCTTCCTGGTGGCCGACGGCAAGACCCAGCCGGTCAACGACGAGTTCTTCCAGCGCCTGGGCGGCGGCTACGACGGTGGCATCGGCGTCACGGCCAGCTGGGTGATCGCGGGGCTGGTGGCCGTGGTGCTGTTCGCGCGCATGGTGCAGAAGCGGCGCGCGCGCACGCGCCACGAGATGCCCAACGAGCCGCTGTGGATCGAGCTGCTGCTGACCGCGGTGCCGGCGGCCGTGGTGCTGCTGTTCGCGGCCGTGATGAACCACTACAAGATCGACTCGAAGGACGCGCCGCAGGGCATCCCGATCCCGGTGCTGATCTGGGCCGTGGTGGCGATCGTGCTGTCGTTCATCGTGCACCGCACGCGCTTCGGCCGCTACGTCTTCGCGATGGGCGGCAACCCCGATGCGGCGGCGCTGGTGGGCATTCCGGTCAAGCGCGTCACGCTGATGCTGTTCGCGCTGCTCGCGGTGCTGGTGACCATCGCGGCCATCGTCTCGATCGCGCGGCTGAACGCCGGCACCAACTCGCTGGGCACCGGCATGGAGCTCTACGTGATCGCCGCGGCCGTCATCGGCGGCACCGCGCTGGCCGGCGGCAGCGGCTCGATCTTCGGCTCGGTGCTGGGCGCGCTGATCATGCAGTCGCTCGACAGCGGCATGCTGCTGCTCGACGTGCCGATCGGCAAGCGCATGGTGATCATCGGCCAGGTGCTGATCGTGGCCGTGGTGTTCGACGTGCTCTATCGCCGCAAATTCGGGGAGAACTGAAGATGGCCGAGATCGACAAGACCCGGCCGCTGGTCGAACTGCAGGAGATCCGCAAGGCCTTCGGCGGCGTGAAGGCGGTCGACGGCGTGAGCGTCAACCTCTATCCGGGCGAGGTGGTGGCGCTGCTGGGCCACAACGGCGCCGGCAAGTCCACGCTGATGAAGATGCTCGCGGGCGCCTACCCGATCGACTCGGGCGAGGTGCGCATCGCGGGCGACAGGGTCAACATCCGCACCCCGGCCGAGGCGCAGGCGCAGGGCATCGAGACCATCTACCAGACGCTGGCGCTGGCCGACAACCTCGACTCGGTGGCCAACCTGTTCCTGGGCCGCGAGAAGATGACGGCCTGGAACACGCTCGACGACCACTTCATGGAAGTGCAGGCACGCAAGGTGTTCCAGCGCCTGAACAAGAACTTCACCAACATCCGCATCCCGGTGCGCCGCCTCTCGGGCGGCCAGCGCCAGGTGGTGGCGATCTCGCGCGCGCTGTACTTCAACGCGCGCATCCTGATCATGGACGAGCCCTGCGCCGCGCTCGGCCCTGAGGAGACCGCGATGGTCGGCCGGCTCGTGAAGCAGCTCAAGGACGACGGCGTGGGCATCTTCCTGATCACCCACGACATGCCCGACGTGTTCTCGCTGAGCGACCGGCTCGCGGTGATGAAGAACGGCAAGCTGGTTGGCACCTACCGCACGGCCGACGTCACCGAGGACGAGGTGCTCGGCATGATCATCGCGGGCAAGCGGCCCGAGGGCCGAGAGCAGGCGCCGCACGCGGCGACGGCGGTGGCCGCGGCCTGAGGCTTTTCCATCCGGCCCCGCGCATGAAGACCATCGGCGACCAGCAGCTGCTCAAGCGCATGAACCGCAGCGTGCTGCTGCGGCTCCTGCGCGCGCAGCCGGGGCTGTCGCGCGCGCGGCTCGCGAGCGAGAGCGGCCTCACCAAGTCGACCGTGAGCCTGCTGGTGCGCGAGCTGCTCGACGAGGGCTGGCTCAGCGAATCGGGCGCCGCGGTGGCCGACGGGCTCGGGCGGCCCTCGACCCCGCTGCAGATCAATGTCGGCGTGCGCGCGCTCATGGGCATCGAGATCGCGGTCGACACGGCGCGGCTGGCCTGCGTCTCGCTGCAGGGCGAGGTGCTGCATTCCGACGAGCAGGCGTTGGCCGACAGCGCGCCGGCCGGCACCTGCGCGCA
>NZ_JBZAYE010000039.1:0-25355 GCF_058244205.1 Variovorax sp. 20P10.2.4 | reverse complement strand
GACGCGGTGGCCAAGGCCGCGCCCGACGGCGCGACCCTGGGCTTCTCGGCCATCAGCCCGCTGGTGCTGAGCCCGCACCTGGGCAAGCTGCCCTTCGATCCGCTGAAGGACGTGGCGCCGGTGGCCAGCGTGATGTATTCGCCGGTGCTGCTGATCGCCACGCCCGCGAGCAAGGCGAAGGACTTCCGCGCACTGCTCGACGATGCCAGGGCCCATCCGGGCGCGGTGCGCTGGGCCACCTCGGGGCCGGCCTCGCTCGGGCACATCGTGCTCGAGCAACTGCGCTCGGCCGCCAACGTCGACATCACGCACGTGCCCTACAAGGGCGGCGGCCAGCAGCTCAACGATGCGCTGGGCGGGCAGTTCGAGATCCTCTCGACCAACGCCAGCCCTACGCTGGGCGCGCACATCCAGTCGGGCAAGCTGCGGCCGCTCGCGGTGGGCGCGCCGGCGCGGCTCGAGAGCCTGCCGCAGGTGCCCACGCTGGGCGAGCTGGGCTACAAGGCGGCCAACATCAACTCGCTGTTCGGCGTGTTCGCGCCGGCCGCCACGCCGCCGGCGCTGCTCGCGCGCTACAACGCCGAGATCAACAAGGCGCTGGCCAGCCCCGAGCTGCGCGCCAAGCTCACGGCCACCGACAACGTGCCCACGGGCGGCCCCGCGGCCGACTTCGCGAAAGAGATCGCCAGCGAGTTCGAGAGCAATGGCAGGATCGTGAAGGCGGCCGGCATCAAGGCCGACTGAGAACCCCACCGGCCGCGCGGGCTTGTCGCCCGCGCGATAGCCACTCCAATTTCCCTACCTTATAGTAGGTAGCCATGAGCAGCGTTTCCTCAGCAGCCCTCGCCACCGGCAGCACGCGCGACCAGATCCTGGGCGCGGCGCGCGAGCTCATCGCCACGCGCTCCTACCTGGGCTTCAGCTTCCAGGACGTGGCCGACGCGGTCGGCGTGCGCAAGGCCAGCCTCTACCACCACTTCCCGTCCAAGGAGGCGCTGGGCGTGGCCGTACTGCGCGACGCGATCCAGGGCTTCCGCCGCTGGGACGAGGCCAAGGCCCGCACGCCGCGCGAGTCGCTCGACGCCTATTTCCGCATGTACCGCAACGGCCTGCGCGCCGGCTCGGCGGTCTGTCCCGCGGGCGCGCTGGCCCCGGGCTGGGACTGCATCAACGACGAGCTGCGCCGCACGGTGCAGGAGCTGCGCCAGATGCAGGTGCTGTGGCTGACCGGCGTGCTCGGCGCGCTGGTGTCCGAGCGCGCCCAGGGTGCCGGCAGCGCCGGCCCCGCGGCGCTCGCGGCCTATGTGTTCGCGGTCTGCCAGGGCGCGCTGATCGCGGCGCGCATGACCGGCCGCGTGGAGGATTTCGACGACGCGGTCGCGCAACTGAGGAGTTCGCTGCCCGTCTGACGCCCCGGCATCCACCCGAAGGCACGCCCCGCGTGCCTCTTTTTTGACCTGTCAGCCTACCGATTGGATGGTAGTTTTTAGGAGCACATCATGAAAGCCGTCATTTCCGCCTATGCCCGTTCGCCGTTCCATTTCGCGAAGAAGGGCGCGCTGGCCGAGGTGCGTCCCGACACGCTGGCCGCCGACGTGGTCCGGGGCCTGCTGCAGCGCACCGACCTCGATCCCGCGTTGCTCGAGGACATCGTCCTGGGCTGCGCCTATCCCGAGGCCTCGCAGGGCAACAACCTCGCGCGCATCGTCGGCCTGCTGGCCGGCCTGCCGCACGAGGTGGGTGGGATGACCGTCAACCGCTTCTGCGGCTCGTCGATGCAGGCGGTGCACATCGCGGCCGCGCAGATCGAGGCCGGCATGGGCGAGGCCTTCCTCTGCGTGGGCGTCGAGTCGATGAGCATGGTGCCGCAGGGCGGCTTCAACTTCTCGCCGAGCCCGGAGCTGCTGGCCGACACCGACGCCTACATCTCGATGGGCGAGACCGCCGAGAACGTAGCGCAGCGCTGGAACGTGAGCCGCGCCGACCAGGAGGCGCTGGCGGTCGAGTCGCACCGCAAGGCCGCGGCCGCGCGCGAGCAGGGCCGCCTGGCCGGCGAGATCGTGCCGGTGCGCCTGGCCTCGGGCGAACTGGTTGAGGCCGACGGCTGCATCCGTCCCACCACCTCGGCCGAGGCACTGGCCAACCTCAAGCCGGCCTTCCGCCCCGACGGCGTGGTGACGGCCGGCACCTCGTCGCCGCTGACCGACGGCGCGGCCGCGGTGCTCGTGACCAGCGATGCCTTCGCCGAGCGCCATGGCCTGAAGGCGCTGGCGCGCATCAGGTCCTTCGCCACCGTGGGTGTCGATCCCGCGATCATGGGCATCGGCCCGATCCCCGCCACGCGCAAGGCGCTGGCGCGCGCCGGCCTGAGCGTGGCCGACCTCGACGTGGTCGAGATCAACGAGGCCTTCTCCTCGCAGGCGCTGGCCTGCATCCGCGACCTCGGGCTCGACCCGGCCACGGTCAACCTCGACGGCGGCGGCCTCTCGATCGGCCATCCGCTGGGCGCGACCGGCGCGCGCATCACGGGCAAGGCGGCTTCGCTGCTGGCGCGCGAGAACGGCCGCTATGCGCTGGCCACGCAGTGCATCGGCGGCGGGCAGGGCATCGCGACCATCCTCGAGCGCGTCTGAGCGTCCACGCGACACGACGCGGCACGGTGGCGACAATGCCGCCGTGCCATCAGCGAAGGAGGAACGCACCATGACCGACACCACCGCCACCACCCGCGCCAAGCTCTACCTCGACGACCTCGCCGTGGGCGACCGCTTCACCAGCGGCGAATACGCGCTCGACGCCGAGAAGATCAAGGCCTTCGCGCTGCAGTTCGACCCGCAGCCCTTCCACACCGACGAGGAGGCCGCCAAGCGCACCTTCTTCGGCGGCCTGGCCGCGAGCGGCTGGCACACGGCGGCCGTGACCATGCGCCTGCTGGTCGACAGCGGCATCCCGCTGGCCGACGGCATCATCGGTTCGGGCGGCGACGAGATTCGCTGGCCGCAGCCCACGCGCCCCGGCGACGTGCTGCACGTGGTCAGCGAGATCGTCGAGATCGTGCCCTCGCGTTCCAAGCCGGGCCGCGCGATGGTCCGCGTGCGCTGCGAGACGCGCAACCAGCGCGGCGAGGTGCTGCAGCACTTCTCGCCCAAGCTGGTGGTGATGAAGAAGCCGGATTGACTCCTAGGCGGCGCTGCCGCCGCCCAGCGCCTTCAGTTCCTCGTCGCTGAAGCCCGCGCGCGTGCGCGCCTCGAGGTTGAACGGCGGCTTGAGCCGCGGCGCCTCGTAGCGCGCCACGAGCTCGGGGTAGGCGGCCTCGGCGTCGATGCCCGCGCGCTCGCAGAGCCAGCGGTACCAGTGGTTGCCGATCGCCACATGGCCTACCTCGTCGCGCAGGATGATGTCGAGGATCTCGACCGCGCGCAGCGCATCGGGCGTGTTCACGCGCTTGAGCTTGGCCTGGATCAGCGGCGTGGCATCGAGCCCGCGCGCCTCGAGCGTGCGCGGCACCAGCGCCATGCGCGCGAGCACGTCGTCACGCGTCTTCTCGCACATGCTCCACAGGCCGTCGTGGCCCGTGAAGTCGCCATAGCGCCAGCCCATGGTCTGCAGGTGCGCATGCAGCAGCGTGAAGTGCTGCGCCTCCTCGTCGGCCACGCGCAGCCAGTCCTGGTAGTAGCGCGCGGGCATGCCGTCGTAGCGCCAGGCGGCGTCGAGCGCGAGGTTGATGGCGTTGAACTCGATGTGGCAGATCGAATGGACCAGCGCCGCGCGGCCCTCGGTGTTGAACGGCGAGCGCTTGCCCACCGCCATGGCCGACACGCGCAGCGGGCGCTCGGGCCGGCCCGGTACGCCGAGCTCGTCGCCGGGCACGCGCACGGGGTCGTCTGCTATGGTTTCGCTAGCGATGTGCGTTGCCAGCGCGCGGGTTGCCGCCACTTTCTCTTCGGGGTCGGTGAGGCGCAGCGCGGCCAGGGCGCTCAATCGGGGGTGCATCCCTACAATTCTAGGTTTCACCCCTCTTTCCCTTTCCGGAGACTCCCACGATGGCCCTCTATGAACTCGACGGCGTGGCGCCGCAACTCGGCGACGGCGCCTGGGTCGCCGACAGCGCCGAGGTGATGGGGCGCGTGATGCTGGCCGAGAACGCGAACGTCTGGTTCGGCGCCGTGCTGCGCGGCGACACCGAGGCCATGACCATCGGGCGCAACAGCAACATCCAGGACCTGTCGGTGCTCCATTGCGACATCGGCTGCCCGCTGACCGTGGGCGAGAACGTCACCGTGGGCCACCAGGTCATGCTGCACGGCTGCACCATCGGCGACAACACGCTGATCGGCATGCAGGCGGTGGTCTTGAATAACGCGAAGATCGGCCGCAACTCGATCGTCGGCGCCGGTGCGCTCGTGACCGAGGGTTCGGAATTCCCCGACAACTCGATGATCCTGGGATCGCCCGCCAAGGTGGTGCGCACGCTCGACGAAGCGGCCGCCGCCAAGCTGCGCCAGGGCGCGGAGCACTACGTCAAGAACGCCCGCCGCTTTGCGGCCGGCCTGAAGAAGATCGCCTGAGCCTGCGCGCGAGGGCACCCGAAGAAAGAACCCCGTTGTGAGCGAGCTGCATAAATTCCTGTTCGATGGCCTGCCGGTGCGCGGCATGATCGTGCGCCTGACGGACGCCTGGCAGGAGATCCTCGCGCGGCGCGCCTCCAACACCGCCACCGGCGCCTATCCGCCGCCGGTGGTCGAGCTGCTCGGCGAGATGACGGCCGCGGCCACGCTGATGCAGGCCAACATCAAGTTCAACGGCGCGCTGATCCTGCAGATCTTCGGCGACGGCCCCGTGAAGGTGGCCGTGGCCGAGGTCAAGCCCGACCTGAGCCTGCGCGCCACCGCCAAGACCATCGGCGAGCTGCCGGCCGATGCGCGGCTGCCCGACATGGTCAACGTGAACAACAAGGGCCGCTGTGCGATCACGCTCGACCCCAAGGACAAGCTGCCGGGCCAGCAGCCCTACCAGGGCGTGGTGCCGCTGTTCGGCGACGAGGGCGAGAAGCTCGGCAAGCTCAGCGAGGTGCTGCAGCACTACATGCTGCAGAGCGAGCAGCTCGACACCACGCTGGTGCTGGCGGCCGACGACAAGGTGGCCGCGGGCCTGCTGATCCAGCGCCTGCCGGTCAAGGGCGAGGGCAACCTCGAGGGCACCTCGCCGGCCGATCGCGACCAGGCGAACGAGGACCAGATCGGCCGCAACGAGGACTACAACCGGATCTCGATCCTGGCCTCGACGCTCACGCGCGAGGAGCTGCTCACGCTCGACGTCGAGACCATCCTGCGGCGCCTGTTCTGGGAAGAGAAGCTGCTGCGCTTCGAACCGCAGCGCGGCATGCTGGGCCCGCATTTCGCCTGCACCTGCGGCCGCGAGCGCGTGGCGCAGATGATCCGCGGCCTCGGCGCCGAGGAGGCCGAGAGCATCCTCGCCGAGCGCGGCGACATCGAGGTGGGCTGCGACTTCTGCGGCAAGCAGTACCGCTTCGACGCGGTCGATGCGGCGCAGATCTTCCGCCCGCCGGGCGACCAGATTCCCGGCACGCCGGTGGTGCAGTAGGCCGGTGCGCCGGTGCCGGGCGCTCAGCCCGGCTGGCGCAGCACCTTGACCATCGCCGCGAGCCGCTCGTCCGCATAGCCGGCCGCGAGCGCGCGGTCGAACCAGCCCATGAGGAAATCGGGAAAGCCCGTGTCGAGCCGCGCCTCGCGCGCCTGCCGCACGAACAGCCGTCCCGAGCCCGCGCAGGTCGCCATCGAGCTCTCGGGTTCGCCATAGCTCTGGTCGTGGATGCTCTCGCCCTCGGCGCGGATCATCTCGCCGATCACGGGCGAGATGGTGCCGATCATTTGCGCGAAGTCCCGCACCGGCAGCTGTTCCGATTCGAAGATGCGCACGCCGTGGAAGAAGCCGGCCATCGCACCGAACATGCACGACAGCGTGGCCAGGTCCCAGGCGGCGGCGTTGCCGATCGGCTCGCCCAGGTAGGCGATGTGGCCCGCGATGGCCTCGAGCACCGGCCGGCAGGCCGCGAGCGCGCGCTCCTCGCCGGAGATGAACAACGGCGTGTCGGGCCGGCCGATCTGCGAGGGCGTGGCGAGCAGCGCGCCGTCGAGGTAGGCCACGCCGTCGAGTCGCGCCCAGTCGTCGCGCGCATCCTGCGGCGTGCCGGTGCTCAGCTGCACCAGCACCTTGCCGCGCAGCGCCTCGGCCACGCCCGGCTGCGCGAGGATCGCGCGCCAGGCCGCGTAGTCGGCCACGCAGACCAGCACGATGGGGCTGGCGGCGACGGCCGCGCGTGCATCGGCGGCGAGCACGGTGCCCTGGCCGAGCAGCGCTTCGGCGCGGCTCGGCGTGCGGTTCCACAGCGTGAGCGTGTGGCCACGCTGCAGGGCGCGCGCGAGCGCGATGCCCATCGGGCCGAGGCCGATCAGGGAGACGTCGGTAGGGGTCATGGTTGCTTCCAGCATGGATCGGGGATGCATTCAGTCGTGCGCCGGGCTGAGGTTCTGGCCCAGGCCGCCGTCGACCGTGAGCCGCGCGCCGGTGGTGAAGGTGGCGTCGAAGGCCAGGAACAGCACCGCGCGCGCCACTTCCTCGGCGCTGCCGTGGCGCCGCATCGGCGTGATCTGGTCGCCCAGGCGCACGAACTCCGCGCGCTCGGCGGGCGTGGCATCGGCCACGCCGAGCGTGGGCGTGTCGATGAAGCCCGGGCTCACCACGTTGACGCGGATGCCGCGCCCGACCAGCTCGGCCGCGAAGCCCGAGGCCAAGGAGCGCAGCGCGGCCTTGGTCGCGCTGTAGACGCCCATGCCGTGCATGCCGCCCTCGTCGGCGATCGACGAGGTGAAGACGATGGAGGCGCCGGGCTTCATCAGCGGCGCGAGCTTCTGCACCGTGAAGAAGGCGCCCTTGGTGTTGATCGCGAAGGCACGGTCGTAGCCGGCCTCCGTGACCTGCTCGAAGGGCTCGAGCGTGGCGATGCCGGCGTTGATGTGCAGCAGGTCGACGTGGCCCAGCGTCGCGCGCGCGGTGGCCGCGAGCGCATCGATGTCGGCCAGCGAGGCGGCGTCGCTCGCCAGCACCTGCGCCTGCGGGCCCAGCGCGTGCCGCGCGGCCTCGAGGTTCTTCGGATTGCGCCCGGTCAGGATCACGCGGGCACCGCCCGCGAGCAGGGCCTGGGCCGTGGCCAGGCCCATGCCGATGGTGCCGCCCGTGATGACGGCGGTCTTGCCGAGGTAGCGGGTGTTGCTGTCGTGGTGGAGAGTGGTGTTCATGGCCGCGATGATTCCGCGCGCATCGCGCACGGTCGCGCACGATCGGGCAGCCCCGAGCACGAACGGACGACGGCGCGCGGCCGATAATGGCCCGATGAGCGACACCGACCTGCGCATCGAACTGCGGCAGACGCCCGCCGGCATCGTCGGCTACGAGCCGCTGCCCGAGCACCGTATCAAGCTCCACGTGGGCGCGCCGGTGGCCGGCGCCTGCCAGTTCCACCGCTTCCTCTACACGCGCGGCGACCTCGACATCGTGCCCGCGGGCGTGAGCGACGTGTGGCACGAGGAGGCCGCGAGCACCTCGCTGATGCTGCGCGTGTCGACCGCGCTGCTGCGCCGCACGGCCGACGAGATGGGGCTGCCCGCCGAGTGCGCCACGCTCGCGCAGCGCCACCAGTTCCGCGATGCCCACATCGAGCACATCGCCTGGGCCCTCGACGCAGAACGTCGCGCCGGCTTTCCCAACGGCACCCTGTACGCCGACAGCCTCGGCACCGCGCTCGCCGTGCACCTGCTGAGCGGCCAGCGCCGCCCCGAGCCCGTGCCCGCGCGCGGCCTCACGCGGCCACAGCTGCGCCGCGTGACCGAGCACATCGAGGCCCACCTCGACGGCGATCTTTCGCTGTCCTCACTGGCCGACGTGGCGGGCCTCAGCGCCTCGCACCTCAAGACCCTGTTCAAGCGCTCGACCGGCCTGCCGGTGCACGAGTACGTGGTGCACCGCCGCGTCGACCGCGCGCGCGGCCTGCTGCTGCGCAGCGACCTGCCCGCGAGCCAGGTGGCGCTGGAGAGCGGCTTCTCGCACCAGAGCCACATGGCGCGCTGCATGCGGCGCGTGCTCGGCGTGACGCCGGGCGAGGTGCGGCGCGCCGGCTAGGCGTCGTCCAACGGGGCGTTCTTCGTCTCGTTGCTTTCCAGCAGCACGGAAGACAGCGCGAGGATCTTGGTCTGGGGCGCGTCGCGCAACCAGACCAGCCTCGTCTTGGCACGGCCGAACTTCGCTGGCAGCGGATGGACGCTGAGCCGGTCGCGCTCGGCGTAGCTGTCGAGCACGCTGTGCGGAATCAGCGCGATGCCCATGCCGACCGCGACGCAGCCCAGGATCAGGTGGTAGGAGCCCGCCTCCACGATCCGGCCCGGCGTGACGCGGCCGCGCAGGAACCAGTCCTCGAGCCGCTTGCGGTGCGGGCAGCCGGGGTGGAAGGCGAGGATCGTCTTCGACGACAGGTCCTTCGGCGATGCGATGCTGCCGTGCTTTGCTTCGGCGACGATCACCAGTTCCTCGTCATAGATCGCGAGGGTTTCCAGCCTGCGGTCCGGGATCGGATCGGTGATGAGGGCGGCGTCGAGGTCCGCACGGAGGACCTGCTTGATCAGCTCGCGCGGATCGCCCGAATAGAGTTCGAGGGCCACGTCCGGATAGCGATCGTGGAAGCGCCCCAGCGGCTCCGGCAGGCGGGCAGCGGCCGTGCTTTCCATCGCGCCCAGGCGCAGCACGCCGCTGGGCCGATCGGACTGGATCGCCTGGACCGCTTCCTTCGCGAGGTCCAGCATGCGGTCCGCGTAGCCGACCAGTATCTTGCCCGCGGGCGAAAGCTGGAGGCGGCGCCCTTCGCGCAGGAACAGCTGCACGCCCAGTTTTTCTTCGAGCACCTGGATGCGCGCGGTCACGCTCGACTGTGCGCGGTGAAGGGTTTCCGCCGCCCGCACCACGCCGCCGGTGCGGACCACGGTCCTGAAGATCTGCAGATCCGAGAACTCCATACATCGCTTTCCCTGAACGGTTCGTTCTCCATTTGTCGTTTTCTTGCGAGCGCCATTCTCTTTAGAGTTCTCTGCAACTTCAACAAGGCACGGGCCTGAACCAGGCACCAGGGAGCGTCATGAAAATGGGAGTCGTGGAAGAGGCCGGTGCGCCGGCGGCGCGCCGATCGCTGGTCATCGGCGTGTTCTGCGGCCTCGCGGTGGCGCTGATCTGGTCGAGCTGGTCGGTCGCCACGCGGTTCGCCGTGACCACCAGCCTCGGGCCGCACGACGTGACCTTCCTGCGCTTCGGCGTCTCGGCGTTTTTCCTGTGGCCGGTGCTCGCTCGGAAGGGGTTGGGCGTTGCACAGATCGGTATGGTTCGCCTGTCGATCATGGTCCTCGGCGCGGGCGTGCCCTTCATGCTGCTGGGTTCGGTGGGCATGCAGTTCGCACCGGCCTCGCATGTCGCCACGCTCATGATCGGAACGATGCCGATCTGGGTGGCGGTGCTGTCGGGCCTGCTGTTCGGCGAGCGATTCACGCGGCGGCAATTGGGCGGGATGGCGACCGTCGTCGCCGGTGTGCTGTGCATCGGCGGCTATGCACTGCTGGCCGATCGCGCTGCGGGAGAGTGGCGAGGAGACCTGCTGTTCCTGCTCGCGGGCCTTTGCTTCGCGAGCTTCACCGTCGCGCAGCGCCGTTCGGGCATCAGCCCCTGGCATGCAACGGCGCTCGTCAACGTGTGTTCCGCCGTGCTGTTCACGCCGGTCTACTTCTTCGGGCTCACGCCGAACATCTTCACGGCGCCTCCATCGGCCGTCGGCTTCCAGGTCGTCGCCCAAGGGATCCTGGTGGCGATCCTCGGGATGTATTTCTACACGGAGGCCGTGCGTCGATTGGGGGCGCCCAGGGCCGCCATCTTCGGTGCGCTCGCGCCTGCGCTGGCCGTGCTGATCGGCGCAGTGTTCCTCGGGGAAGTACCGGCCTGGCTCACGCTGGTGGGAATCGGGCTCGTGATGAGCGGTGTCGCTCTGGTGGTGACGGGCGCGGCGCGTCGCTAGCTAGCGAAGGCTGCTGTCGAAGCCCCCGAAGAAGATGTCCGGCGCGCTCGTGTTGTGCTTCGACGGCAGGCTGCGGCCGAAGCGGAACTGCGTGCCCTCGAGCGTCTTCACCTCGGGCAGCGGCGTCGCGATCGGCGGCGCCTCGGATGCGGCCTGCCAGCGCACCTCGCTGACGTCGGCGTTGTCGGGCGTCACGTACATCGAGCGCAGCACGGCAAAGGGCCGTGCCTCGCGCGTGGGGGCCGAGAAGCGCACGTCGAGCGCGGTGCGTTCGCGGCTGATCTCCTCGACGTTGGCGACGGCGCTGCCGCCGCGCGCGAAGCGCAGGTGGATCGACAGCGGCTTCGGCACGATGCGGATCGAGGCGATGTCGACCACCGGCCGGCCGGCCTGCTCGACCGGGCCGAGCAGGAACGAGGAGCCGTAGACGCCGTCGCCGAAGCGCGCCTCGGGCAGGGGCTTGATGCGCCAGTAGCCGTCGGACGGATAGAGCACCAGCGCCTCGAGCGCCTTGCCGTTTTCCTTGCGGAACACCTGCAGCAGGTGGAAGCCGCGGTCGCTGACGGTGCCCACGCGCACCGGCACGCGCTGCGGCCGCCAGAAGCTCGCGAGCGTCATGCCGACGATGCGCCACTGCGCGTTGTCGAGCAGTACCACGGTGCGCGGCTCGAAGCGGTGCGCGGGGTCGGTGGGATGCTCGCCGCCGTCGAAGTTGCAGCCCGAGAAGTCGGGCGCGGTGACGTCGTTGCCGATGCTGTCGAGGTAGGACGGCTGCAGCGCCTCGATGCGCAGCCGCCGGATGCCTTCGCCGCGCAGCACCAGCGAGACGTTGTCCTCCTCGGCGCAGGCGGTGGGCGTGGTGCCGTTCTCGACCGTGGCGCGCAACGGGGCCGCGCTGGCGGCGGCGCCGACCAGCACCGAGGCCGCGAGTGCGGTGGCGAGGAGGGCGGCGGTGCGGAAGCGGCGGCGAAGAGGCATCGGGTCTCCAGGCAAGAGGAAGAGGGGAAACAACGGCAACAGGCAACGGACGCCGAAGCTTAGAGGATGGCGCGGCGCCGGCCCGCGCCATGTCGGAGGGCACCGCGCGGGCGCGGCGGCCTCACTCGCGGCGCGCGAGCAGGTCGGTGAACAGGCGGTGCTCGCACTCGGGATCGGAGCACTTGTCGCAGGACCAGGTCCAGCCTTCGCCCGCCGTGGCGGCACCGCGATCGGGCACCACGGCATCGCGTCCGCCGTCGCGCGACAGGCCGCCGCGGTCGGCCACGCTCTGGATCGCGCGCCAGGCGCTGGCCAGCCGTTCGCTGCCGCTGCCATGCACCACGGTGTAGGCTACGCCCGCGCTGGCGAGCGCGCGGCGCACCATCGCGTCGACCGGCTCGCGCACATGCGGGCCGTCGCGCATCTCGTCGGCCACCCAGGGCAGGTCGAGCGCGGTCAGCAGGGTGATCGCGCAGCGCTGCTGAGCCGCGAGCGCATCGGGGTAGAGGGTGGTGTCGGCGAACAGCAGCTCGCTGTAGACGGCGGTCATGACGGCCGTGGTGTCGGCCACCGCCACGCCGAGCGCGGCCGCGGCATCGATGCGGCGGGTCTGCTCCTCGGCGATGGCCTGCTGCTCGTCGGCACGCGGCGTGCGGCCTTCGCGCTCGCACCATTCGCGCAGGTATTCGCCGACGAAGGTGGCGTGGATGCCGCGCTCGTTCATGCGCTGCACGAGGGCGCGCGCGAGCTCGGTCTTGCCGGTGCTCTCGGCGCCGAGCAGCGCGACGATGCAGCCGGTGGGCAGCACGGGCGTCATGCGGCGGCCGCCCTCGGCAGCCGCTGGCGCCAGGCCAGGTAGCCGGCCACGCTGAGCGCCGCGAACACGGCGTACAGCCCGACCGTGAGCCACAGGCCCTTGTGGACGAAGAGGCCGATGCTGACCAGGTTGACGGCCAGCCACACGACCCAGTTCTCGATGAACTTGCGCCCGAGCAGGAACTGGCCGACCAGGCTCAGGCCGGTGGCGAAGCCGTCCCACCAGGGCACGTCGGTGTCGGTGAAGCGGCGCAGGAAGAGGGCGACTGCGGGCCAGGCCAGCGCGCAGGCCAGCAGCGCGAGCGCGAGGCCGCGGCGCGAGAGGCGGCTCACGCGCAGCGCCGAGCCGTCGGCCCGGTGGCCGCGCAGCCACTGCAGCCAGCCCCAGAAGGCGACGACGGCGAAGAAGACCTGCAGCGAGGCGTCGCCATAGATCTTCGCCTGCGCGAACACGCCCACGTAGAGCAGCGAGCTGACGATCGCCAGCGGCCAGCCCCAGTGGATCTCGCGCATGTTGCAGCCAACCATGGCCAGTGCCAGCACGGCGGCCACGCATTCGAGCCAGGTGACGGGAGAGCCCCAGAGCGCGAAGGCGGGGGCGGAGAGGAGTTCGGGCATCGGCTGGGCGGCGTGCACGGCGCGCCGAGGGCTCGGCGAGAGCGGCCCGCGTGGATCAGTGGGCGATCTGGACGAAGACCTCGTTGGGCTTGACCATGCCCAGCTCCTGGCGGGCACGTTCCTCGACCATCTCGAGGCCGTCCTTGAGGTCGTTGACCTCGGAGGCCAACCGCTCGTTGGTGATGGCGGCCTTGGCGTTCGACTCCTTCTGCGAGGCCAGCTTGGCCTGCAGCTGCGCCACGTCGCGCACGCTGCCGCGCCCGTTCCATAGCTGCCACTGGAGGATGGCCAGCAGCACGAGCAGAACGATGGGAGGAATGAAGCGCGCGCGCATGGTCCGCGGACTTTACCCGCGCTCCCCGCACGGCCCGCCAGGGACGGCGCATCGCCGATCCGCGAAATGCGGAAAAAGCGGCAATGCGCGCGGCTCTTCGGGCCGGGGAGGGGGCATCACTTGAGGTTGTAGAACGCGCCGCGGCCCGGGTAGACGGCGATGTCGCCGAGGTCTTCCTCGATGCGCAGCAGCTGGTTGTACTTGGCGATGCGGTCCGAACGCGAGAGCGAGCCGGTCTTGATCTGGCCGGCGTTGGTGCCCACGGCGATGTCGGCGATGGTGCTGTCCTCGGTTTCGCCCGAGCGGTGCGAGATCACGGCCGTGTAGCCGGCGCGCTTGGCCATCTCGATCGCGGCGAAGGTCTCGGTCAGGGTGCCGATCTGGTTGATCTTGATCAGGATCGAGTTGGCGATGCCCTTCTCGATGCCTTCCTGCAGGATCTTGGTGTTGGTGACGAACAGGTCGTCGCCCACCAGCTGCACGCGCTTGCCCAGGCGTTCGGTCAGGTGCTTCCAGCCGTCCCAGTCGCCTTCGTGCATGCCGTCCTCGATGCTGATGATCGGGTACTTGTCGACCCAGGTCGCCAGCATGTCGGTCCAGTTCTCGGCCGACAGCGAAAGGTTCTCGCCCGACAGCACGTACTTGCCGTCCTTGTAGAACTCGCTGGCGGCGCAGTCCAGGCCCAGCGCGATCTGCTCGCCGGCCACGTAGCCGGCCTTGTCGATGGCTTCGAGGATCAGCTGGATCGCCGCTTCATGGCTCTCGACGCTCGGCGCGAAACCGCCTTCGTCGCCCACGGCGGTGCTGATGCCGCGGTCGCCCAGGATCTTCTTGAGCGCATGGAACACCTCGGCGCCGTAGCGCACGGCTTCGCGGAAGCTCGGTGCGCCCACGGGGATGATCATGAACTCCTGCAGGTCCAGGCTGTTGTTGGCGTGCGCGCCGCCGTTGATGACGTTCATCATCGGCACCGGCATCTGCATGCCGCCCATGCCACCGAAGTAGCGGTACAGCGGCAGGCCCGATTCCTCGGCGGCCGCGCGGGCCACGGCCATCGACACGGCCAGCGTGGCGTTGGCACCCAGGCGGCCCTTGTTGTCGGTGCCGTCGAGGTCGATCATCGTGCGGTCGAGGAAGGCCTGTTCGCTGGCATCGAGGCCGAGCACGGCTTCGGAGATCTCGGTGTTGATGTTCTCCACCGCCTTGAGCACGCCCTTGCCGAGGTAGCGCTTCTTGTCGCCGTCGCGCAGCTCGATGGCTTCGCGCGAACCGGTGGATGCGCCCGAGGGCACGGCCGCGCGGCCCATGGTGCCCGATTCGAGCAGCACGTCGCACTCGACGGTGGGATTGCCGCGGCTGTCGAGGATCTCGCGGCCGACGATGTCAACGATTGCACTCATCTTCTTTTCTTTCTCCAGTAAAAACGGATCACAGACCTTCGACGACGATCATGCGCATGATCGCGGCGCCCTGGCGCGACTCGCGCGCCTTGCCGTATTCGGGCGAACTGTTGAACTGCTTCGCGGCCTCGACGCTCGGGAACTTGAGGATCACGATGCGCTGCGGCGCCCAATCGCCCTCGAGCACCTCGACCTTGCCGCCACGCACGCAGACCTCGGCGCCATGCGCCTGCATGGCGGCGGTCGACCACTTCTTGTACTCCTCGTACTGGGTCGGATTGGTCACCTCGACGTTGGCGATGATGTAGGCGCTGGTCACGCGACGGCCTTCAGCGTCTTGCCCGCATTGCCGGCGCCCTGGCCCTTGTGGTCGAGCGCGGCCTTGATGAAGGCGTTGAACAGCGGATGGCCGCTCCACGGCGTCGACTTGAACTCGGGGTGGAACTGCACGCCCATGAACCAGGGGTGCACGTCCTGCGGCAGCTCGACGATCTCGGTGAGCTGTTCGCGCTGCGTGAGCGCGGAGATCACGAGGCCGGCCTTGCGCAGCTGGTCGAGGTAGTTGACGTTGGCTTCGTAGCGGTGGCGATGGCGCTCGGTGACCACGTCGCCGTAGATGCTGTGGGCCAGCGTGCCGTCGGTCACGTCGGAACTCTGCGCGCCCAGGCGCATGGTGCCGCCGAGGTCGGACTTCTCGTTGCGCACCTTGATCGTGCCGTCGGCGTCCTTCCACTCGGTGATCAGCGCGATCACGGGGCAGGAGGTCTCGGGGTCGAACTCGGTGCTGTTGGCATCGGGCAGGCCGGCGACGTGGCGCGCGTATTCGATGGTGGCGACCTGCATGCCCAGGCAGATGCCGAGGTAGGGCACCTTGCCTTCGCGCGCGAAGCGGGCCGCGAGGATCTTGCCCTCGACGCCGCGCTGGCCGAAGCCGCCGGGCACGAGGATCGCGTCGTACTTGGCCAGGCGCGAGACGTCCTGCGCGGTGATGGTCTCGGAGTCGACGTAGTCGATCTTCACGCGCGCATGGTTCTTCATGCCGGCGTGGCGCAGCGCCTCGTTGAGCGACTTGTAGCTGTCCGACAGGTCGACGTACTTGCCGACCATGGCGATCGCCACTTCCTGCTGCGGATGCTCGACCTCGTAGACGAGTTCGTCCCAGCGCGAGAGCTTGGCCGGCGGCGTGTTGATGCGCAGCTTGTCGCAGATCAGGCCGTCGAGGCCCTGCTCGTGCAGCATGCGCGGCACCTTGTAGATGGTGTCCACGTCCCACATCGAGATCACGCCCCATTCGGGCACGTTCGAGAACAGCGAGATCTTGGCGCGCTCGTCGTCGGGGATCGGGCGGTCGGCGCGGCACAGCAGGGCGTCGGCCTGGATGCCGATCTCGCGCAGCTTCTGCGCCGTGTGCTGCGTGGGCTTGGTCTTGAGCTCGCCGGCGGCGGCGATCCAGGGCACGTAGCTCAGGTGCACGAAGGCCGAGTTGTTCGGGCCCATGCGCAGGCTCATCTGGCGCACGGCCTCGAGGAAGGGCAGCGACTCGATGTCGCCCACGGTGCCGCCGATCTCGACGATGGCCACGTCGACCTCGTGCGCGGTGCCGATGCCGGCGCCGCGCTTGACGTATTCCTGGATCTCGTTGGTGATGTGCGGGATCACCTGCACCGTCTTGCCGAGGTAGTCGCCGCGGCGTTCCTTCTCGAGCACGGTCTTGTAGATCTGGCCGGTCGTGAAGTTGTTGGCCTTGCGCATGCGCGTCGTGATGAAGCGCTCGTAGTGGCCGAGGTCGAGGTCGGTTTCAGCGCCGTCGTCGGTGACGAACACCTCGCCGTGCTGGAACGGCGACATCGTGCCGGGGTCGACGTTGATGTAGGGATCGAGCTTGATGAGGGTGACTTTGAGGCCGCGCGATTCGAGGATCGCGGCCAGCGAGGCGGAGGCGATTCCCTTGCCGAGGGAAGACACCACACCACCGGTGACGAAGACAAATTTGGTCATGCCAGTTCCGGACGCGAGGACCGGGCAGTGGGAAATTGAGATTATAGGTGTGCCCCCGGCGACACCCGGCGCGGGTGGACACTGTTACCTCGCCCGGCGCGGGACATCGGGGCCGCCGCGAACGACCGTTCGCCCCAGGGCGCGGCGGGGATGCGCGGGTCATTACACTCCGCCCCACCATGCAAGACCTCGCCGGCAAACACATCGTTCTGGGACTCACGGGCGGCATCGCCTGCTACAAATCGGCCGAGTTGTGCCGGCTGTTCGTGAAGGCGGGGGCCACGGTCCAGGTCGTCATGACCGAATCGGCCGAGCAGTTCATGACGCCGGTCACGATGCAGGCGCTGTCGGGCCGCCCCGTCTACACCTCGCAGTGGGACGCGCGCGAGCCCAACAACATGCCGCACATCAACCTGAGCCGCGAGGCCGACGCGATCGTGCTCGCGCCCTGCAGCGCCGACTTCATCGCGCGCCTGGTGCAGGGCCGCTCCGACGAGCTGCTGAGCCTGCTGTGCCTGGCGCGCCCGCGCGACCGCGTGCCGCTGCTTCTCGCGCCCGCCATGAACCGCGAGATGTGGATGCATCCCGCGACCCAGCGCAACCTGGCGCAGGTGGCGGCCGATGGCGCCACCGTGCTCGGCGTGGGCAACGGCTGGCAGGCCTGCGGCGAGACCGGCGACGGCCGCATGCTCGAGCCGGCCCAATTGCTGGAAGACATCACCGCCTTCTTCCATCCCAAGCTGCTCGCGGGCCAGCACCTGCTGGTGACGGCCGGACCGACCTTCGAGGCACTCGATCCGATCCGCGGCATCACCAACCACTCGTCGGGCAAGATGGGTTTCGCCATCGCCCGCGCCGCGCGCGAAGCCGGCGCCGAGGTCACGCTGGTGGCCGGGCCGGTGCACCTGCCGACGCCGCGCGGCGTCACCCGCATCGACGTGCGCTCGGCGCAGGAGATGCTCGCGGCGACCGTCGGCGCATCCTCGCGTGCTAGCGTTTTCGTAGCAACGGCGGCGGTCGCCGACTGGCGTCCCGCGACCCAGAGCGACCAGAAGATCAAGAAGGACGGCAGCGGCAAGACGCCGGTGCTCGAGTTCGTCGAGAACCCCGACATCCTGCTGACCGTGGCGCGCGGCGAGCGCGCGCAGGCGAAGAAGCTGTTCTGCGTGGGCTTCGCGGCCGAGAGCGAGAACCTCGTCGCGCATGCCAAGGCCAAGCGCGAGCGCAAGGGCATCCCCTTGCTGGTGGGCAATATCGGCCCGCTGACCTTCGGCCAGGACGACAATGCGCTGCTGCTCGTGGACGCCGATGGCGTGCGCGAACTGCCTCGCGCGCCCAAGCTCACGCTGGCGCGCGAGCTCATGACGGAGATCGCGGCGCGGCTGCCCGACTGGAGGGTCTGATGAAGGCTGAATGGAACACTCCGCCCAATGGCGACTTCGTGCGCTATGTCGAGGGGCTGACGGCCCAGGCCGCGAGGAACCTCGGGCGCGGCCAGACGGACGTGACCGGCGAACACGGGCTCGACGTCGGCATGACGCCGAGCGCGGGACCGGGCGCGGTGGTGCCGCCGGCGCAGGCCCGCGCGCGCGCCGCTGCCACCAATGCCGCCAAGTCCGAATCCGCGCAGGGTGGGCCCTTCGGCGCGCTCACCAAGCCCCTCCTCGGCGCGGCCGGCGTGGCCTTCGTGATCCTGTGGTCGGTCGGCGTGCCGATCTACGTGCTGGTGGTGCTGGCCGGCCTGGCGTTCTGGTTCGCCGGCAAGCTCAAGACGCTGGCCTTCCCGGGCGCGGCCAAGTGGCAGCAGGTGCTCGAGCAGGCGAACCGCCGCGAGACAGAATCTCAACAAGGAAAAGCAAGCAAGTGAAAGTCGACGTCCGCATCCTCGATCCCCGCATGGTGGAGCAGTTGCCCACCTACGCCACACCCGGCAGCGCGGGGCTCGATCTCAGGGCCTGCATCGATGCGCCCGTCACGCTGGAGCCCAATGCCTGGCAACTGGTGGGCACCGGCATCGCGATCCATCTCGGCGACCCGGCCTACGCGGCGATGATCCTGCCGCGCTCGGGCCTGGGCCACAAGCACGGCATCGTGCTGGGCAACCTGGTCGGGCTGATCGACAGCGACTACCAGGGTGAGCTCAAGATCAGCGCCTGGAACCGCAGCGACACGCCCTTCGTGCTGCAGCCGATGGAGCGGCTCGCGCAGCTGGTCATCGTGCCGGTGGTGCAGGCGAAGTTCCATGTCGTCACCGAGTTCGCGCCCACGCAGCGCGGCGAGGGCGGCTACGGTTCCACCGGCAAGCACTGACCGGCAGCTGACTGCAGCGATGCGCAACCGCGCGCAACGGCGCGTATCGCGGCGGTAAAGAAAGGAACCTCGGAAGCGGGGCGGGGCTCACAGGTTTCAGCTTGTGTCCTTGCGTCATCGCCGTGGCCACTGCGGCGTTGAACACACAGGCGGGTGCGCCGCTCCATCGCATGGCGCACCGTTCTTTCCGAGGAGCCTTTCAACATGAAGATCTCAATGCGCTTCGTTTCCGTCACCGCATCCGTGCTGGCCCTGGCCACGCTCACTGCCTGCGTGGCACCCGCACCGGTCTACCAGACCTCCCGCTATCCCTACCAGCCGCCGCCGCAGGCCGTGCCTTACCGCGAGGCCGCTTACGTCGAGTACGGCCACGTGGCGAACATCGAGGTGCTGCGCAGCGAGACCGCCGGCACCGGCACCACCGGTGGCGGTGCCGTGGCCGGTGGCGTCATCGGCGGCGTGGTGGGCAACCAGTTCGGCCGCGGCAACGGCCGCGCGGCGGCCACCGCGCTCGGCGTGATCGGCGGCGCGCTGCTGGGCAACACCATCGAGGCGCAGCAGAACGGTCCGCGTGCCTACGAGAGCTACCGCATCTCGGTGCAGACCGACCGCGGCGGCTACCGTGCCTTCGACGTGCAGCACCCGGGCGACCTGCGCATCGGCGACCGCGTGCGCATCGACAACGGCCAGCTCTCGCGCATGTAGGTCGGCATCGGCGTCACGTCGCGCCAGCCAAGGAAAAGCCGGGCATTGCCCGGCTTTGTCGTTGATGCGATCGAGGGATCAGTGCAGCGTGTCGTTGCCCGGCGAGACCGGCTGCACCTTGAAGAAGGCCGTGCCCGCGGTGCCGCGGCCGATCTCCTCCTCGGTGGCTCCGCGCACCGAGCGCACGAGGATGTCGAGCCGGATCGCGATGCCCGCCAGCGGATGGTTGCCGTCGAGCACGAGGTGCTCGGGGTAGATCTCGGACACCGTGTACATCGAATCCTTCGGGATGTTCTCGCTCACGCCCGCGGGTAGCGCGCTGCCCTCGAAGGTCATGCCTTCCTCGGTGCCCTCTGGGAACAGGGCGCGCGGCTCGAGGAAGAGCAACTGGTCGTTGAAGTCGCCGAAGCCCTGTTCGGGCTCGACCTGCAGCTGGATGCGGTCGCCGGGCTCATGGCCCTGCAGGGCCGCCTCGATCACGTCGAACAGATCGTCGCCACCGATCAGGAATTCGACCGGTTCGTCGAGCACGTCCAGCACATCGCCGAGCGTGTCTTTCAGGGTCCAGGTCAGGCCGACCACGCATTGTTCAGAGATTTCCATTGCAGAATTCTCCCATGGAGATCACAACACCGCTGCCCCTGCTGGGCGGCCTGAGCGCCGCGCAGTTCATGCGGCGGCACTGGCAGAAGAAACCGCTGCTGGTTCGACAGGCGGTACCCGACATGGTGCCACCCATCGACCGCGCCGCGCTGTTCGCGCTGGCCGAACGCGAGGAGGTCGAGTCCCGGCTGATCCGCCATGGCAAGACCGGCTGGAGCCTGAAGCACGGCCCGCTGCCGCGCCGTTCGCTGCCCTCGCTGAAGCAGGCCGCTTGGACCTTGCTGGTGCAGGGCGTGGACCTGCACCACGAGGGCATCCATGCGCTGCTGCGGCAGTTCAGCTTCCTGCCCGACGCGCGGCTCGACGACCTGATGATCAGCTACGCGAGCGACGGGGGCGGCGTGGGCGCGCATTTCGACAGCTACGACGTGTTCCTGCTGCAGGCGCAGGGCCGGCGCCGCTGGTCCATCGGCAAGCAGGGCGACCTGCGGCTGCAGCCCGACGTGCCGCTCAAGATCCTCGAGCGCTTCGAGCCCGAGCAGAGCTTCGTGCTCGAGCCCGGCGACATGCTCTACCTGCCGCCGCGCTACGCGCACGACGGCGTGGCGGTCGGCGGCGACTGCATGACCTTCTCGATCGGGCTGCGTTCGCCGTCCGCGGGCGAGCTCGGTGCCGACCTGCTGGCGCGCATCGCGCAGGCCCATGCCGACGAACTCGAGGACGCGGGCCCATCGGCCGCCGTGCGCTACCGCGATCCTGCGCAGCCCGCGGTCGAGGCGCCCGGCGCCATGCCCGCCGCGCTGCAGGCCTTCGCGCGCAAGGCGGTCGAGATGGCGCTGCGCGACCCCGACGCGATCGACCGCGCGCTCGGCGAATCGCTGACCGAGCCCAAGGCCAGCACCTGGTTCGACGAAGGCGGGGAGGCGCCCGACGCGTTGCGCGCGGTGCGGCTGGACCGCCGCACGCGCATGCTCTACGACGCGCGTCATCTCTACATCAACGGCGAGAGCTTCCGCGCGGGCGGGGCCGATGCCACGCTGATGCGGCGCCTCGCCGACCGGCGCGCGCTCGGGCCACGCGAGCTCGCGAAGGCCAGCGACGATGCGTTGTCGCTGCTGGCCGAATGGTGCGAGGCGGGCTGGCTGCATGCCGAGTGACACCGCGTCGCCGTCGCCGCTGCCCGAGGGCCGCTTCGACGGCCGCGAGGACTTCGACCGGCTGCTGCGCACCGCGCTCGTGTCGGCCGCGCAGCAAGGCTGGAAGGAACTGATCTTCAGCGACCCCGACTTCGCCGACTGGCCGCTGGGCGAGCGCGCGAGCATCGAGGCGCTGCAGGCCTGGTCGGCCAGCGGCCGCAGGCTGGTGCTGCTGGCCGAGCGCTTCGATGGCGTGGAGCGCCGGCATGCGCGCTTCGTCGGCTGGCGTCGCAGCTGGGACCACATCGTCGAATGCCGCGCGTTGCGCGTGTCGCCGACACAGGCCGGCAGCGGCGTGCCGAGTGCGCTGTGGACACCGTCGTGGTTCCTCCATCGCATCGATGTCGAACGCAGCCGCGGTCTCGCCAGTGCCGATGCGCGCACGCGCAGTGCCTTGCGCGAGTCGATCGAGGAATGCTGGCGCCAGGCCCGGCCCGCCTTTCCCGCGAGCACGCTGGGCTTGTAAGCCAATGCCGCGAATCCCGCGGCCAGACATAAGAGCGACAGCATGCGGGTCTAGAATTTTTTTCGTCCCTCAAGACCTTCATTGCCAAAGGAGCCTTTTCATGAAGAAGACAACGTCCGTCCTGCTCGCCTCGCTGCTCGCCGCTTCCGCCCTGGTGGCTTGCGGCAAGAAGGAGGATGCGGCGCCCGCCGTGACCACGCCGCCGCCCGCGCCCGTGACCGAGCCCGCACCGGCCCCCGCGCCCGCACCTGCCGCATCGGCGCCGTCGATGGGCGCCTCGGCACCATCGGCCGCCGCATCGTCGGCACTCGATGCGGCCAATGCCGCGACCGAAGCCGCCAAGAAGGGCGAAGCGCCGAGCAAGTAAGCCGTCGCCGCACACGAAGCAAAGCCGCCTCAGGGCGGCTTTCTTCATGGGGCTTTCAATCGCCTTTCAATCGGCTGCCGATCGCGCGGCACGCGCGCTCAGACGTCGAGCCAGGGCGAGCCTTCGGCCGCGCTCGCGGTGAGCATCTCGGCTTCGTTGCCGCCGAGTGCCTGCGCCATCAACTGGCGCACGATCTCGGGCCGGTTGTTCTGTTCGCTCAGGTGCGCCGCGACCACATGGCGCAGCCCGTCGTGCAGCACCGCGCGCGCGATCTCCGCGGCGGCCTGGTTCGAGAGGTGGCCGTAGTTGCCGCCCACGCGCATCTTCAGGAACGGCGGATAGGCCGAGTTGGCCAGCAGCTCGCTGTCGTGGTTGAACTCCAGCAGCAGCGAATGCGCGCCGCTCAGGCGCGCGAGCACGTGGGCGGTGGCATGGCCGAGATCGGTCAGCACGCCGAGCGTGCGGTTGCCGTCGGTGCAGCGCAGCTGCAGCGGCTCGCGCGCATCGTGCGGCACGGTGAAGGGATGCACCGAGAGCTCGCCGACCGCGAAATCCTCGTCGTCGCGCGCGATGTGCAGCTGCCCTTCGAAGTCGCGCCCGCCCGTGGCCAGCCAGGTGCCTTCGCTCATCCAGACGGGAATGCGGTTGCGCCGCGAGAGGGTGTGGGCGCAGCCGATGTGATCGCCGTGTTCGTGCGTGACGAAGATGGCATCGATGTCGCTCGCGGCGAGCCCGGCGCGGGCCAGCCGCTGATCGAGCTGGCGGATGCCGAAGCCGCAGTCGATCAGGAGCCGGGAGGTGCGGCCGCCGCTGGTCGCCTCGACCAGCGCGGCATTGCCCGTGCTGCCGCTGCCGAGGCTTCGGAAGCGGAGCATGGGACTTACTTCAGGTCGTCGGCGATGACCTTGACGATGCGCTCGGCATTGGCCGAGGTCTCGGGCGCGCCGGCTTCGTTCTGCACCGACACCGTGCTGCTCTCGCCCTGGCTCTTGATCAGGATGCGGAACTTGAGCGGCGACTCGGTCTTGCTCGAGCTGAACAGCTTGCCGAAGAAGCCGGGCTCCTTCTTGTCGGGGTTCGGCGGCACGTAGCGCACGAAGTAGACGCCGGCGCTGCGGTCGCGGTCTTCCACCGTGAAGCCGGTGCGGTCGAGCGCGAGGCCGACGCGGCGCCATGCGCGGTCGAAGCCGTCGCTGAGCTGCACGATCGGCTGGCCGCCGACGTTGGCCACGCGCGCGGTCTGCACCGGTGCCGCGGCGGCGGTGGCCGCGACCTGCTTGGCCTGCTCCTGCGAGACGCCGAGCTTGACCATCAGGCGGCGCAGGAATTCGGCTTCGAGCTCGGGGTCGGAGGGACGCGGCTGCCAGACGGTCTGGTCCTGGCGCGTGTTGGTGTAGACCTCCTGCATGCCGCGGTGGCTGATGTAGATCTCGGTGCCGTTCGCCGTGCGCTCCATGCGGGTGCGGAAGCGGTCGAGTTCGCCGGTGGAGTAGATCGAGTCGACCAGCTTGCCCAGCGTGCCGCGGATGATGTCCTGCGGCAGCTTGGCGCGGTTCTCGGCCCAGTCGGTTTCCATGATGCCGAGGTTGCGCTGCTCGGTGGTCAGCAGGAAGCCGCTTTCCTGCCAGAAGTCCTTGACCGGCTCCCAGAGCTGGTCGGGCGAGCGGTTGACGACCAGCCAGCGCTGCGTGCCGGTGCGTTCCAGGCGCACGTCGCCGAGGTTCGAGACGGCGGTGGGCACGCCCGGCGCGTTGGCGACGCCGGTCTGGTAGGCATTGGCGGTCACGGCACCGCCGGGGATGTTGTAGCGGTTGTCACGCGAGAGCTGCGACAGGTCGGGCGGCACTTCGAGCGTCGGGGCCTTGCCGGCGCTCTTGTAGTCGATCTTGTCGCTCTCGAGAACGGAGCAGGCGGCGAGGCTGGCGACGAGGGCCAGGAGTGCGAATCGCGAGAGGTACTTCAACGTCGTCTTCCTTGTTGGAATGGTTCGGTCAATCGATGGGCCGCTGTGCCCGCCCGTTCTGAGCTCGGTTCAGGCAAAAGGTTGCTTAACCTCGGACGCGGCAGGGTAAAAGAAGATCGTGGAGGGAATGTGGAGGTGGCGAGGGCGCGGTGGCGCGCATCAGTCCTTGAGCAGCCCGGTCGCGCGCAGCGCGGCCTCGACCGCCGGACGGCTGGCCTCGGAGAGCTCGGTCAGCGGCAGCCGCAGCGCACCGCCGCAGAGGCCGAGGCGGGACATGGCCCACTTGAGCGGAATCGGATTCGGTTCGACGAACAGGTTGCGGTGCAGCGGCATCAGTTCGAACTGGATCTGCATCGCGCGCTTCACGTCGCCCGCGAGCGCGGCCACGCAGAGCTCGTGCATCTTGCGCGGCGCCACGTTGGCCGTGACGCTGATGTTGCCCTTGCCGCCGCACAGCATGAGCGCCACGGCGGTCGGGTCGTCGCCCGAGTAGACGGCGAAGCGCTCGGGCAGGTCGCGGATCAGCCACTGGGCGCGTTCGATGTTGCCGGTGGCTTCCTTGATGCCGATGATGCCGGGCACCTGGGCCAGGCGCAGCACGGTGTCGTGCGCCATATCGGCGACGGTGCGGCCGGGCACGTTGTACAGCACGGTGGGCAGGTCGCCCACGGCTTCGGCGATGGCCTTGAAGTGCTGGTACTGGCCCTCTTGCGTGGGCTTGTTGTAGTAGGGGACGACCTGGAGCTGGGAATTGGCGCCCACGCCCTTGGCGAACTTGGCGAGCTCGATCGCTTCCTTGGTCGAGTTGGCGCCGCAGCCGGCCATGACGGGCACGCGGCCCCGGGCCTGTTCGACCGACACGCGGATGATTTCGCAGTGCTCTTCCACGTCGACCGTGGGCGATTCGCCGGTGGTGCCGACGACGCCGAGGCAGTCGGTGCCTTCGTCGATGTGCCAGTCGATCAGCCGGCGCAGCGCGGGATAGTCAACGCTGCCGTCGTCGTGCATCGGCGTGGCCAGCGCGACGATGCTGCCTGTGAGTTGCTCCAAGGGGGAATCTCTTTGTCGTGGACGAAAGCACGCATTCTAATAGCGCACCCCCTGCCCGCCACCCGGGCGGCCCCGGGTCGCGAGGGGGTGGTCAGGCGGCCTTCAGCGGATGGCGCGCCGGCAGGTCCGCCGCGACGGCGGGCGCCCGGACCGCCGCGATGCGCTGCACGAAGCGCGCCGGCTCGCTCAGGAAGCCGTCCTCGTAGGCCACCACGCGCAGCCCGTCGCAGGCGGCCAGCAGCTCGCCCGGTCGCAGCAGGAAGTCGGGCCGCGAGGGCTTGCCCACGCCCTCGTTGCCCGCCGCGAAGGTCTCGTAGAGCAGCACGCCGCCGGGCGCCACGGCCGCGACGATGTCGGGCAGCCGCGCCCGCCACAGGTAGTTGGTGACGACCACCGCGCCGAAGCCCCGGCCGGCGAAGGGC